>SKIL01000020.1 GCA_007116425.1 Bacteriovoracaceae bacterium
AACAATTGGCATCATTTTCAATAGAGATTCCCACCGAAGGAAACAAAGACATCAAATCTAATTTAAAGTCTCTTCCAATAAGCATTTGAGTCCCCCCGTTGAGCATTACGTGGGTTTTTGGACAAACCGGACCAGGAACACCGACCCCCAAAGAACAAACCTGGGAAAGCTTGAGATCAAAATTTTTGAGAAGTTCCAATATGAATGTATGTAGTCGATCTAAAAAACTTTGATAACCCTCTTCTTTAAGGGTTTTTATTCTCTCTCGGGCCAAAACTTTAAAATTTTGATTTTTATATGAGATAATTTCTTTGTGATCTGATTCGATCGATTGCTCTTTGGAATCACATAATTGTAGGATTAAGCACTCAGTCTTAGTCCCTCCAACATCAATTCCCAAGACAACTTTTTGATTCATGTCCACTTCACTTACGAGATTATTGTTTAATTGATATTTAACCACATAACTTCATGCGGTCGCAATTCAACAGTAATATAATCTCCATGATCTACAAAGTTAATATTTTGATTGTATTCTACCTCAAAAAGTTCAGAAAACTGTCTTTGACTTATTTGCGCCTTAGATAAATTAACCTGTGTTACCTGCCCGGTACCATTTTTTAAAACTAGACCTTCCTGCTCAACACGACCATGATCGTCATAGATTCGCCTTGCAAAAGCAAGCACATCATCTCTTAAGGTATCCAAAACTTCTTCGCGCTCTCCCTCTCTAAAAACTCGACTCTTTTTCCTCAAATCAAGCATTCGCGATAGCGAATGGTAAACGGGATTTTCAGCAGCACTATCAATCATATCCTGCGATAAAACTCCGCGGTGTAATAGTCTTCCCTCTGTCATTTTTCTGAGTTCAGAATCAAATGGCAAAGGGCGATCTAAAACACCACTTTCAATTCCTTGTCGTTCGATTTCAGCAATCTCCTGAAAAACGCGGTGATCTGCAGATATACGCCCCTCTTGCTTAAATCGATTAATCATCTTAATGGTCGTTAGGTATGCATGGCGATAATTATTTCCAACACCAAGCTCACTCCCTTGATAGATCGCAATACTTCCATGATGTCCAAGTAAGAACTTGTGAAAATTATTAATTCTCACAGGGTCATGCTCTAACATATCAGCGACCCTTGCTCCTCCTGAGTAATCTCCTTTATATAAGATTCCACCCGAGTTTATAATTCTTTGCCTAAAGTCCGCGCGATTGGCCTCAGAAATCAGTCCTAGATAAATTTCATCATGATGATTACCGGAGTAAATAATATCGAAAGTATTTTTTGGATAAAACATCTGTTTATAACTTTTCAAATACCTATAATAATCTGAGAAATTACCACTCACTCCAGCATAAAGAATTTGGACACTTTTTTGAAAGTTAAATACGGCCCCTGCAGTCGAGCCTGTTTCGACACCATTAATCGTCGTGCTTCTTCCAAGATATTTGGCCGCATTAGCACTAATATCAACAACCTCAGGAAGATAAAGGGTTGACGGCCTTAAATTTTTTAAAAACAAATGAAAATATTCTGACATAGCAAAGGTTTCTTCTTGGTGTACTCCTGCTCTTCCAGGAGTTTTAATCCACCATGGAATAGCATCGGCACGAATTCCACTGACTCCTTTCGAAACCCAATGCCCAAGAGTATTGAGATGCTCTCTTAAAACATCAGGGTTTTGATTATTAAGGTCTTTTTGAAAAGGAAAGAAAGAGCTGTAATAAAATACTTCTCCTTCTCTGTGCCAGTGTTTTGAAGATATGTCAGGAAAGAGGAGAAGTCGCTCATACTCTTTTCCCGAAGTCTCATCTCGGTAGCGAACAAATTTATCTCCATTTCTTTCAACTAATTGACCTTCAGGAGGATTATTTTTCCATATAAAATAATCTCTATATTGAGGGTCGCCATCTAAGGCCCTTCTAAACCAATCATGTTGGTCACTAATATGACCTGGAATAAAATCGACAACAACTTTCATATTTCTTTTCTGGGCCTGAGAAAGAAGATAAGCAAAATCATCGTCACCACCCATCTCTGGTGCAGTTCTTAAATAATGAGCAACATCATAACCTCCATCTAGACGAGGAGATTGATAATGTGGAAGTATATAAAGAACATCGATATTTAAATCTTCGTAATAATGTAAATTATCTGCTAAATCTCGAAATGTTGCATTTGTTTTTCCAACTTTCGCACCAATTTGATCAGGATAGATATAGGCCCAATTACCTTGAGGCCAATCGGGGTTATCCTGTATCTTATTAAGTCCACTCCGACTTAATCGGGCCTTTGATCTCTCAAGCTCAATAAAAAAATTCTCGTAAATCTGGTGTCCACGCTGCTCATTAATTTTAAGCGAAATACTAGAAACTTGATCGCGCAGTGATTGGTCATAAGTTTCATTAATATAACGGAAAAACTGCTTTTTAAGGGTGGGATTTTGTCTCAATCTTGACAAAGTTGAATCATCCCAAGTTGTGTTGCGAGATTGCGTAATGACTTTATTAACCATCGAGACGCAACTATCCTGGGCCTCAACGACGCCAAAACAAATCGTGCACAAGAGTATACAGATAAAGCGGAATGAAAAAAACATCGTTTAATAGTAACATTAATAGACTTTTGCGATGATACACTTGTAAAAATTTCACATTCAAAGGTACAATGAAGGGCATGGTTAAACACTTGATTTCTCGTGCTAATAATGAAGAAAATTCTTCTATTTGATGTTCTAGCAACTAAAAGCAATCTCAAAATCATTGATAAAATAAGGTAAATAAGTCAGAGGATTAGACCATGAAAGAAAACGAGCAAGTACTCAAGTTGTTAAATAAAATATCCACCCAACTCGACCAGCTTGAGACAAGGGTAAACAAAGTAGAAGAGCGTTTCCAAGGTGAGTTATCAAACTCTCTTTCCATTGCGGTCGACAGCTTCGATGAATATTGCGGCCATAACGACGAAAAGCGAAGAGACCTGAGTGATAAAGTTGAAATAATTAAAAAAATGACCCACACTCTGTCTCAAACCAATACATTAGAGACGCTCGAATTAT
>SKIL01000068.1 GCA_007116425.1 Bacteriovoracaceae bacterium
ACTGCAATATGATTTTGTTGCCAATGATAGCGATAGGCAAAGCTTCCACCAAGCTGAGTGTCTACATGATCGAGAGAGTAGAAATCTAAACTGATATCAAAATTATTTCGCAAAAGCGGATCAGACAATGAAGTCATCACCTGGAGGCGATCCAAAGAAGCGGCTCGCGTATAATTGAGAATCCAATAGCGCGGCTTAAAGTGTGAGACTCGCGGGTGAGAGCGCAATTTTTGAGTATCAATTCGCTTGCGTTGAGAAACCTGATTGATGGCGTGATCTTTAGGGTAAACTTTTCGCTGAGTCACTTCAGCACTCATTTCGGCGACGAGACTTCGACAATCAAAACTTTGGTTGGAAAAATAAAGAGCATGAGGATCATTGATGGCGCGAAAAATAAAATAATCTCCAAACCACCTGGCGTCGGCCAATCGCTCAAGGCCTTTAACTTCGTGAACCAAGGCCTCGCGATTATTGGCCTGTTGATTAAGTTCTAAATCTCTGACCATATAAAGATGATCACCTTCGCGCTCTGAAAAAAAGTAGAAGTCGTAATTTTCTTCGCTCGTCTCAACTTCACATGAACCGTGATAGCGAAAGTTTTGAGCATAATCAGAAGAAGTAAAGATGAGTTCAGGTTTTGAGCTTCCAAGTTTTAATCTTTGAAACTGCACTCTTTGATTAGCGACAGATAAATCACTTGAAAGCGAGAGTGTCTGTTTAAAATAAAGTGCATCGTCGGAAAAAGAAAAGTCTGAAAGCTGGGCCAAAGCCGGCCAGCGATAGAGGACTTCAACTTTTTGCTCGGGCATCTCAAAACGCTTGAGAATCCAGCGGTTATCTTCAAAGTAGACGCCTAAGAAGCTTCGATCATCCACACGAAAGACCTCCATCGCTCCATTTAAAAATTCGATTTCATCTTGATCGAGGCGAAACTTTTCGGCCTTTTTTCTGACCCGATACCAAGATCTCTCCTCTCCCAAAATATCAAATCCCCGCAGCCCGACAAAAAATTCTTCTCGCATTTGGGAGGCGTTTGAAGGCCTTGCCATATGATAAAGCCTTCCATCTAAGGCAAGCTTTTGCGATTGAGCTCCACTCTGCTTTTGATTGAGCGAAACCAATTTCAAATAATGGTCTCGCTCTTTTGAAACCGGATAAACTAAAGTCTTCGAACGCTCAAGAACAATACTATTTGACTGCCAAAAGCTCACACCCTCACCGGCCGAGCTGCGCCCCTGCACGTCTCGAATCGGAAGCGAGTGGCGTTCAAAAAAACGATCTAGCCCCCGCTCTTTGAGGCCATCAGAAAATTGCGCCTGCTTCATTTGAAGTTCACTCACAATATTTGCACGAAAGCGATTAAAGGCCGTCTTCACATCACTTTGCACACATCTGCGAAAGGCATTATTGAGGAAGAAAGGAATCTGGCGCGCATTTTGTTGAACTAAGCAGCGAATGGTTCCCGCTTTTTCGCGCTCTAAATAATCTAAGAAGACGGCCCCCAACCAATAGGCCATCTGGCCATGGGGATAAGTTTCAGGTTCGTCCAGACAGTCGACTGTCGAACAAAAGTTTGGATCTAAGAGTCTTCCGTAGAGCTCAAACAAAACTTCGGGGTCATTTAATCTTCCCCCACTTAAAAAGACACTCTCGCCCCAGACCGCAATCCCCTCGGCAAACCAACGAGGGACCACTCCACCCCAACGCGCAATGGAACCAAAAATTTTCTCGACAACGGCAACCCATCCTCCGGTTTGCTCCATATGTACGACGTGAATTAACTCGTGAATCACCAAACTCCTCAGCCAGTCATCCATAGAGAGCAAATGAGACTTAGAGCCTGGTTGAAAGTTAAAAAGATGAATTAAATTCGTGGGAAAAACCTGGGCCGAACCATTGGCAGTTGTTGCCTCTATAATATTGAAATGCACTCTCCATTTAGGAATATAGTCAAAATAGTCGAAAACTTGTTCTGAATACTCATGGATAATTTCGACGACGCGGTTGGCATAGACGAGATCTTGCAGACGAAAATGAACCTCATAACGAAAGGCTCCGCGACTCGTTTGAAGCTCATGCTGATGGGTGACCCAGTCCTCTGACGCGTGTGCTGGAAAAAGTACAAGAGTAAAAAGCTCAACCTTAATAAGAAAGGTAAAAGCGAAAATGAAGCTCAATAATTTCATTGTCTTGATCTTCCTTTGTGAGCGTTTTATTCTTAACTTAGTAGATTGATCAGCATATAATGTAATCCAGTTTAAGTTGATTGGAAAATATAATGAACCCTGAACTTATAGAGTTCAAAAAATTAAGGAGACCCGAGATGACTTTTTCTCTTAAGAATTTGCTTTTGCCAGCCCTATTGACTTTGGCCCTTGCACTTGGAGGCTGTAGTTCAAAAACAACAGAAGAAGAGGTAGATACTGATGCTCTATCGCAAATCGATCGACCTGATTCAGATGGTCTCGACATTCCTGTGAATGCCGATTCTGACTCTGGACGTGCCGGTGCACTAGAGACTGTACACTTCCCATTCGACTCTTCAACATTGACAGAAGAAACTCGTCGTTCACTTCAAAGAAATGTTGAATTCCTAAGAAACAATCCAAACATTGAAGTTCAAGTTGAAGGTCACTGTGACGAGCGTGGTGGAGTTCAGTACAACTTAGCGCTTGGAGAGAGACGTGCTAAAGCTGTAAGAGACTATCTTGTAGCGATGGGAATTAGCTCAAACAGAATCTCTACTATCTCTTTTGGTAAAGAGCGTCCAATTGCTTTTGGACACGACGAAACAGCTTGGCGTCAAAACCGTCGTGCTAACTTCGTTGTAACAGCTAACTAATTTTCAAATGAAGATGATGAAACAATTTTTTCTCATCATCACACTGGTTTTAGTTGGGGCGTGTGGTTTAACGACAACACGCCCTAAACTTGAAATGAGTCTCGCCCAAGAGGCCTTTATTGCGGCCAGAGACCGAGAAGCTCAAACTCACGCCCCCTCTCTATATCGAAAAGCTGAAGAATATTATTTAAAGGCCAAGTCCGCTTATCGCAGAAAGTATTTC
>SKIL01000198.1 GCA_007116425.1 Bacteriovoracaceae bacterium
ATATAATGAATTTAATAAATTAGCGGCATGGATGCCCAAACCTTATGGATGAGGTTCTATGAAAAAAGGAATTTTTCTCACTTTTTTTCTCTTTTTAGTATTTACAACTACAGAGCTCAAAGCTTCAGAGCTTGTCTCAATTAACTTTCAGCAGATCAACGAAATTAGTAAGGTCGAGTTGTTATTTGATAATGATAATGTCGAAGGAAACATGTTTCACGTTCAAGAGGATAAGCAAATCATTCTTGATGTCGAAAATGTGAAGGCCGCAGAAAGAGTTATGAGAGGCCTAGACACCTCGGAGTTTCCTGGTGCGATTGTTTTTATCAAGGGTTATCGTCGAGAAAATGGAATTAGACTGGCCGTTCAGTTACGTGACAATGTCCGTTCTGTTTTAAAAAGAGAGCCAAACCGACTAGTAATAGAGGTAGAAAATAGATTTGGTGTTTTTAGTGAAACGCAGATGCAAAGGACGGAAACATTTGATGATCGGATTGCTCTTGAGAGAGACGAGGAGAGAGGCCGGGTTCATGTTCCTAAGTCTGACTCGATTGAAGATATTCTAGAAAATTTAACAAAAAGTGGGCGCAAGCGATATGTTGGAAAGAGGATCTCGTTAAATGTAAGAAATGTTGAAATTGAAGATATTTTAAGAATGATATCAGACGCGTCAGGGTTTAATATCATATTGACTCAGGAGATTTCATCTCTTCCACAACTTTCCCTAAATGTGACTAATATTCCTTGGGATCAAGCACTCGATACAATACTTAGTTTAAATCGATTAGTCGCACGTAAAAATGGTGCGATTCTCATGATAACAACTCTAGAGCAAGCAACTGAGGATCAACGCTTAGAAGTAGCAGCTAAAGAGGCCGCTGTTAGAGAAGAGCCCCTCGTAACTAGAGTTTTCCCACTTTCTTTTACAACAACTGAAAATATGTCAACGATACTGGAGGAATATTTAACACCAGATAGAGGAAGGATTTCTCAAGACCAAAGAACTAACTCCTTAATCGTTAGAGATGTCCCTGATACGATTGAGAAGATGAGGCGAATTATTGACGTATTAGACACTCAAACACCGCAGGTTTTAATTGAGGCTAAAATTGTTGAAGTGACAGAAGAATATAGTAAGGAAATAGGTTTGAGAAGTGGAGTTCAATTTGGTTATGATCCTATTACATCTATGTCTGAAGGTGTTGATGTTGGGCCAGGGTTTTCTTTCTCATCTGCTCCGGTTGCAGAAAATGCTGCTTTTTTTGGACTCAATGTAACCAGGTTCGGGCGTTTAGCCGACTTGAGTTTTAATTTACAACTATTAGAAACTGAGTCAAAGGGTAAGATTATTGCGAGTCCAAAAGTTGTAACTGAAAATAAGAAACAGGCCACAATTTCAGCAACAGACACGAGATTTTTTAGAGTTTCTGAGACTACGGAGCAAACAACAAGTGTCGATATTGTTGATGTCGAAGCAGAACTTACACTTGAAGTTACTCCTCAAGTGACAAATGATGGTTCAATATCACTAGAGATATCGATTAGAAAGGAGCAGTTTGGGGCCCAGCAAAATCCCTTCTTGCCACCACCACAACAGGGAAGGACCGTTGACACAAGCGTACTTGTAGATAACGGAAGTACTATTGTGATCGGGGGAGTTTATCAATATGAAACTAGAGAGTCCGTTGCAGGTGTACCCTTTCTTAAAAACATTCCAGTTTTAGGGTGGTTATTTAGAACACCGTATAATCCATCTGTAAGTAAGACAGAGATGATTGTGTTTATAACACCAAGAATTATTAATCAAGAGGAAGCAAGTTTGCTTTCTCAGCGATAGAATGGAATAGCTTTGGCCAAAAGTTTAAAAACACCTATTCTTCAAAAATATCTTAGGATGTATGAACGAGATCCAAGGTCTAGAGTCTTTGCTCCTCTTGCTGAAGCATATCGTGGTCTCGGTATGGTAGAGAAAGCTTTTGAGATTTTACGAGAAGGAATTAAGCACCATCCAGATTATGTGATGGGGTATCTTGGGCTTGCCTCATGCTATGCTGATGAAGAGGAGTGGACAAATGTTTATTCAACACTTCGTCCTTTTGTTAGCAAAAATCGAGATAATCTAAGATTGCAAAAAGTTTTTGCAAAGGCTTGCCTAAATATAAATCATCACGATGAGGCACTGGAAACATATAAATATATACTGTTCTTAAACCCCAATGATAGTGAATCTTCGGAGATGGTTTCTGAGCTAGAGGAATCGTTTAGTTCGAATTATGTATTAGGGGATGAAAAGGACGATGATGGTGAAGAGGGGAAAAAAAGGTTTGACTTGGAAAGCTTAAGTTCTGACCCAATATATGATGATGAGGTTGAGGGTTGGGAGACCATTGATCTTTCTTCGCGCAGAGATGAGAAAGATGAAAAGCAAGAGGAGTCGGACTGGACGCAAGAGAGATTTGAAATTGAGAAGGAAGAAAGTGTTGCAAAGTCTTATATGCACTTTGAAAATGAGTCAACTGACCAGATAGAAGAAGACTTAAAGACCACTCCTGTGATAACCCACACTCTTGTAGACCTGTATTGCTCTCAAGGACATATTGAGAAGGCAATAGAGGTTTTAGAAAAAATCCTAGAATTAAATCCAGATGACACTAAAACTTTAGCGAAACTTGAAGAAGTCAAACTATTGTTAATTGATGATGACTTGTCTGATTACTATACTGAAGACGTTGAGAGTAAGGATGAAGAGCTACTTGAAGGCGAAACAGAGGACGAGGAAACACTAGATGATGAGGATGAACTTGATATTATATCTCAGGTCCAAGCTGTAAAAGATGAAGTTAGCAGTGAAGCAGATGAACATCAAAAACTTCTTGAAGAAATTGATCGTAGGGTAAAAAGAGAAGAGCCCAATGAAAAGCATGAGGTCATTTTTAAACTTCAAAAATTTCTTGATCTCGTTCATGAAAAATCACAAGTGCGGGGATAAATCTTAGTCATTGTGCGCCGAGTTGCGCATATTCTATTGTAAACCTATTATTCTTA
>SKIL01000224.1 GCA_007116425.1 Bacteriovoracaceae bacterium
CTATTGTGAGTCGGCTTTCTAAACGCATAGGTGGAAAGGATTTATCAAATCCCTTGCCCATCAGCAAGTAGTGATTTTGACTCTGTGAGTCTAGTCGAAGGTGAGCTTTTGGCAATAGAATTTTTAAATAAAAATTATGAAAAAGTATTTTGTAGTTCTATCCACTTTCTTGTTCTTTTTTTGCTCTGAGCTTTCGGCCCAGTCGATTTCTCTTGGTACTTACGTTCCCTATGCCTTTAAGGCCCAAAGTAATATGCAGGGAAGTTCGACCAAAGTTGCATTGAACCCATTTGTTTCTGTGGGGTGGTCACTGCCTTTGAGTGGGAGGCGCCATTTCGCTCTTCCTGAACTTGGCCTTGTCCACCACACTGATCGCGCTGATGACACCAGTGTGAGAACATTTTTTGTTCTCTATAATTTAGGGTTTGCATGGAATCGCCATTTTATGCTTCGTTATGGGTTTGGAACTTTCGCCACTCGGATCTCGGGTAGTGGTGAGACGATAGTTCTAAATGATGGAGGTGGAATGTCTGAGTTCTATTCTCCCTCAGAGGCCGAAACAACTTATACCACTACGGCCAATCTGGGCGGAGAGTTTCGTTTTAATCGCGAGTGGAGTGCAAAGCTCGATTTGCATCTTCTTGGTGCACTTAGCTCGGAGAAGAGAAAGGTCAGCTATATGGCCTCCTTTGTTTATTATTGGTGAAAATATGAAATCAGTTTTTGTGATCTTAAATCTTTTTTTCGCTCCAAGTGTTTTGGCCTTCACTTTGGTTCATCCAAGCGCCCCACGTTTTTCTGAGTCAACTGTTTATGTCGACCTGGCAGCTTCAAATTGTAGTGGAACAGGAAGAAGTTTAGATGAGATCAGAAGTCTTATCCTCGAATCCAATCGAATGTATTGGAACTCTGTAAGCATGAGTTCCATAGAGTTAAAATTTGGCTCTATAACTTCGGACGATTTTTCCAATGCACCAGATATGAATGCGATTGTAGGCCAGGCGGGAGTGAATCGAATCCTGGCCACTTGTAATGAAGATATTTTTGCTCCCGCTAATATGGAGGGAGTTGGTGGTCAAGGCTCTATCGCCTGTAGTGGTGGGAGTTGTCGTGGAGCTTTGGCCTTGAATGCTCATGGCTCTTCAAATCTTCCCCAACTTTCGGCCCTGGAAATGAAGGCCTTAATTGGCCATGAAATAGGCCATGCTCTTGGGCTAGGACATACTGAAGTTGAAGAAGCGCTCATGCATTATTCGATTGGAAATAAGTCTCAAGAATCTCTCCATATGGATGATATGTTAGGTATTGCTTATCTGTATCCTCAAGATAAAAAAGTCGGGGGGCTTTTGGGTGCTTGTGGGACAATTGCTTTAATTGGGAACAATTCAAACCCTCCTGCCGGTGGAGCAGGAGGCCTTGGAGTTTTGAGCTTTGTTTTTATTCTAGGATTACTACTAATTAGAAGAATGCCTTTATGGTTGAAGTAACCTTTTGAATATCTTCTTCCTTTAAGAAGGGGTTCATCGGCAAACAAATTGATCGACCGGCAAGCTCCTCTGCTTTTTTCGTTTCACCTTCCTTAAAGTTTTTTAAGACTTTCATCTGGTGCATGGCCTGATCATAAAATGGAGTACAACCGATTTCATGTTTTTGAAGGTGGGCCTGAAGCTTTTCTCTAATTTCAGAGTTTGCTACTCTGATTGGGTAGAGATGCCAACTTGAAGTTTCTAAATGTCGATCACTTAAAAGGGTGACTGGAAGCTCTGCCGCTTTTAATGTTGTGTGGTAGTGTTTTGCAACGGCCTTTCTCATCTTATTATACTCTTCAATTCTCTCAAGTTTTAAATCGAGGACAGCGGCCTGCATGTGATCGCATCTTGAGTTTCTTCCCAGCATATCAAGCTCACTTCGTCCGTGATTTCGAATAGTCTTAATTTTTAGAGCAAGTTCGTCTGATTGCGTGAGAATGGCACCCGCATCACCAAAAGCACTTAAGTTTTTAGTTGGGTAAAAAGAAAAAGTTGTGAGGTTGTGAGTTGAGCCGATTGGTTTGCCATTCTCAAAAAAGGCACCTTGGGCCTGGGCCGCATCTTCAATGATGGCCACATTGTGTTGCTCACAAATAGAGTTAATTTTTTCCATGTCTGCCGCCATTCCATAGATATGAACTGGCATGATGGCCTTGAGCTTGTGTTGTTCAATTACTCTTTGGGTTGACTCGGGACAGATAAGACCACTTTCTGTTTCGATATCAATCCAAACCGGAATAGCTCCACGATTTAAGACGGCCTCTGCCGTGGCGTAAAAGGTAATACCAGGTACGCCCACTTTGTCTCCTTGGCCAACACCATGGGCCTCAAGTGCAATTTCTAAAGCATCTGTACCGTTTGCGACTAAAAGGCAATGCTTCGCTTCTTGCATTTGAGCAAACCGACTTTCAAAAGAAGCATTATATTCGCCCTCTACAAAACCATTAGTGTCATAGATTTTTGAAAAACGCTCAAAAAGTTCTGCCTTAAATTCAGGAGTGTGGAGATCATTAAAATTATAAAAAGGTACGCTCATTTTAAATATCCTTGAGAAGATTATTCAGCTCGAATCATAACAGCTTTGATCCTGCTTTGCTATCTCTAGGTGTTATGAGGCCTTTTTATTTTTGTCTGACTTTTGTTCAAGCATCTGCTCAATCAACTGAGCGGCCTTTTTTGCGTTAGAAGGTTCTTTGATTTGATTTTTTATTTGAGAGATTAACTGCTCAACTTTTTGTTTGTCCGCTTTGAGGTCATTTGCTTGGGGAGACGCTTTATTCGAAGTTTGTGAAGAAGGTGGAGATGGATGCTTTTCGCTTTTTGCGGCCTTTGAAGCTGGTTTCTTGAAAAGCTTGAGAAAGCGAGAAGCACCCATAAGTATTTTCCTAATGAATAATTTTGTGAAAATTAAGCTGCGACGTCGTTGTTCTTATATGACTTTGCAACTTTATCCATATGCTCTTCAATCACTTCAAAGAGTTCAATCTTAGTATCTTTAGGATTGATCCCTTCGGGGAGTGCAGAGTAAACAAAGTCTTCTCCAACCTGAGTAAAGGCGTACCATGTGTGTCCGAGCTTTTGAAAAAGTACATCTTGATTTTTTGCTTGATTTTGCATGTCCTGTCCCTCCTGGCGATGCTAAATTTGTCGGTCTCATCCTGAGAATCCGATAAGCGTATTAACTATCTTTTCGGAGCGCTGTGGCAAAACTTTAGACATTTTTTGAGCTGTAAGGTGTTTAAATTATTGACACTTTTGATTTTAATAAGTGTTTTGAACCCCAATAAAAAGGCCGTAAACACCTCCTGTTGGGATGGTAATTTGGTCGTCTAGCGGATTCCAAAAGTCGTCTAGAGTACTTCCCCCATCTGAACTTTGAAGAGAGTGCTGAAGATTAAACTGGGCGCTTGCTCCGATGAGAAAATTCCCCACAGGAAGCCAGTTTTGTCTGACGTAATGGAGGCCAAATCTTGGAGTTAAACTAAACCCTGTGAATATTCTGGATTCAAGCATTTCAGAGTCATTCATCTCGATAAGTGAGCGATGGTAATTAAGTGTGATTCCACCGGATATGCTTAAGCGATGATTTTGATTTTTCATAAAGGTATAAAGTGCGATTGGACCACCGCCTAGTTCACCTAAAGATTCTGTCGCTCTGACTTCAAACTCTTCAAAGGAGAGCTTTGTGCTTTGATATAAAAAGTGCACTTGAGTTCCAAAATAAAAGCGGTCATACGGGTCACTCTCAACTTTTGATGCGTAATTAAAAACGAGACCAAATCTTTGACCAAAGTCTTCTCGAATAGGGTTGAGTCGGTAAGGGTAGAGTACCCGTTCAGATGGCCCCACGTGAAATGCCAGCTCTAGTCGACTGAGAGGAATGGCCTCAAATGGATAATTTTCTGGAATCGGCTCTTCAAGGCGATAATCAGTATGATCATGCCCTTGGGTTTTTTCCATCGGTCTTACTCCGGTGGCCAGTTCTCTGGTGTCATTGTAAATGATCTTTACATATCTTCTTTCGATATAAGCATCATTTCCGATTGAGTCGAGAGTATGGAAAAAACCACTTTTATCTGGCCCATCAACGATCTCACCACTTGGGACTTGGTTTGGGTGAATCGAAATGATATCCCCGCGCTTGACTTGCTCGAGGACAATGGCGCTTTCAAGATTGGGGCGATTTAAAAGCGGAGCTTCAAATACGACAACCATTCCCTTCTCGGCCCCGTAGCTTTTTGGGAAATGGGCCGAAGCTTGCTGTAAAAGTGAAAACTTAAAGAGCGCAAAGAGAAAGATTTTTATCTGTTTCATAGCTTAAAACCTGTTTCAAAACTCAGCCCTATAACGCCCATTACTCCTGTGTTTGTCCGTCCCACATCGGGCGAAGAAAAGGTGTCGAAGGCCTGACGGTCAATGCTCATCCTTTCCCTTAACCATTTTCCTGAAACAAAAATTTCGCCCCAGCTATAACTTCTGATAAGTCTTCCTTCAAGGCCAAATCTTAGAAAATCTCCCTCAAAGCCTTCCTCCAATGCATAGGTTCCACTCATGATTGCTCCTTGTAGAAGCTCTCCACTGATTTCAAAACTATGGCGTGTACCGCTCCAAGCTTGATAAGAAATTTTTGGCCCAGTTGCAATTGAAGTCCAGCTCAACTCTTCATTTTTCATTTGCTCATAAACAAAACTCCAGCCAAATTGAAGTGGGAAATCCCAAAGTGCAGAAAGGGTATAGTTAACACCGCTACCACTGGCCTCGCTTGTCTCAGGATTAAAAGTTTCTCTCAGTGGAGTGGCCGTAGAGCTGAGTATTCCAAAACTAAGTTCATGTCTAAGTTGTAAGCTTTTATCGTCTGTGTGATAAGATGTCGGCGGTGGAAAAAATTCCGAGGTTGCGACCTGGGGAGTAAGAGTTAGCTCTGGATTGACGTCGATAATATCGGAGACATAAACCCAATAACGTCGCCGATTGTTGTTATCAACCAACCACGCCTGATGTGAACCATAGTCGGTTAAAATAGCACGAGTGAAAAGATCGCGATTGAGTTGATACGCTTTTTCTTCGCCCGCTGATCCTTCGGCGTAAAGGTGGGTTCCACTTTTGAGAAGAACATAAAAAGGGTCAATATTGAGTGGAGGCTCACGACGCGACGGAGTCATCTCTGGTGGGTGAGGTCGATGAGTGTGAAAAGCCCTGTCCAAGACATCGAGATGGTCTAAACGTTGAAAAAACTCTTCTTCTGAAATCTCTGTGAGGTTTTCATCGCGATCCAAAATTTGATAGCTCTCGCCCCAGAGACTTTGGGGCCCGACCAGCAGAAGCACAGCGATTAAGGGATAAAGCGCGCAATTTCTCACTTGATATGCTCTCCTTAGCTGATCAGTGGTCGATCAATGGCCGATCAAAGCTTGTTTTTCTTTTCACACTTCTATTTTCGATGATTTAGCGCATTCGTGTCAAAATTCTTTAGGCCGTAAGTTTTACCTAGTTGATAGCGTTTATGGTGCATTGCGGTGTAATATGAATCTTAGGAAGTAGAGACGAATTATATGAAATTTCAAGCCTTTAGCACTATTGTATTTGCCCTAGTATTCTCCCTTTTTGCGGGCATCTCTACTCGTGTGCTTGCTATTGAAAATGAACTTTATTTTTCAGATGACTTTTCTCGCTCGCAAATAAACCTCATGCGCTCTGATTTGCGCTACCTTACTGACTTTATTCCTTTTGAACCGGCCACCCTGGAGTCTCTAGAGATTTTAGAAATTGAAGACTTTGAAGCGACTTCATTGGAAGACTGGATACTTGAAAGAATTAAATATTTGGCCACGCCTTCGGTCCTCAAAAACACGCCATTCGGTCACCAAAATATTCCTTTAATGGCCAATTTAAGCACTTCTTTGCATTTGGCAGCTATGGAACTCAATTTGGATGTGGATTTTTACTTTAAAACCAAGAGCAAAAGCGTATTGACCCATTTTCACGCTGAGGCCAAACCTGGAATGGTGATCGTTGGACCAAATGTTTTTAAACGTGAGGGAATGCTCAACCCGAGAGATCAAAGTGGTGCAGGAAATAAAATCAATCGACTGGCCATGCTCTTTCACGAGGCCCGGCATGCTGATGAAGACCATAGCGGAAAGCTCGGGCACTTTCATATGGCATGCCCTGAAGGCCACGACTATGCCGGCCTAAGTGCCTGTGATAACTCACCAAATGGATCATATGCAGTGAGCGCTACAATCATTAAAGAAATGTCGAAAAACTGCCAAGATTGTTCAATCGCTGATCGAGAGCGATTAAGACTGCGCTATTTAGATTATATCTCTCGCATTCTTGATTAAAGTTGTCGGGTAGAGTGCCGATAAGTTCTCAAATGACTTTGTCTATTGGGGATATATATTATGGGTGCTTCTAAAAAAAGTGGTAAAAATAACTCTCTTCGTTCTGCTTTAAAAAATGGCAACTTAGACGTCGTAAGACCAGTCGAATCGATTTTTTATGGACCATGGAGAGTTGATTTCATTCGAGTCACACGGCCATCTAACTTTTTAAAAACACCAATTGTTATGCTCTCGGGAATGTTTCAACCTAAGGGATTTTTCTCCCAAGAAGTTGAACTTTTAGGTGAGCAGTATCCTATTTATAAAATAGATCTACCTGGCTTTGGAGATAATGAACAGGCCTCAGGAGTTTTGAGCTCTAAGCAGCTGGCGGAACTCTTGGCCAGACTTTTAGATGAGTTGGGTATTGAGAAGGCCTACTTCCTGGCCTTTTCTACCAGCAGTAGCATCGCTTATCATTTTGGAAATCATTTCCCAGAGAGGGTGGAGAAATTATGCTTTGTTGGTGCTACGATGGATTATCGATCATCTGTTAAGGCCAGTTTTAAAGACGCCTTAAATGCTCTACTCGAAGATAATATGGATCAGTTTGCAACCTCTATGGTGATGACGCTTATGAACCATTCTAAAAAGAGTAAAGTTAAGAAGGGTGAAAGTTTAGTTCAAAGTTTTTACAACCAGTTGCTCGGGTTAAACGAAGAAGAAAAAGAGTGCTATGTTCAAAATATTTCAAGACTTTTAGAAGAGGATAAATTGGGAAGTGGCCCAAGTTGTCCGCTTTTAGTTGTGACTGGCGAATATGATAATTTTACGACCGCTTATGAGGGACACTTGATGATTCAAAAATGTCGTCAGGGAACATTGGCGATTATCAAAAGTTCAGATCACTTGGTCGGGCATGAAAAACAAACTCAAATGATAAATACCTTAAAAACATTTTTTGATGGAGATGATCTCAATGCGGTTCGCGGCCTAAAAGTTTGGGAGCGCCCAGAGTTTCCAGTCTCTTCACGAAGGTTGCACCCTCGTTGGAAAGTTGGCCAAGAAGTTGAGCTCGCAGTTGAGCTCGAGAGTGGGGAGTCAAAAGTGATTGGGGCCGTCATTGATGAGGTGAGTGTTGAGGGATGTCGGCTAAAGCTGACTAAAACTTCCGATCTCGAAATTTATAAAGGACAAGTGCTTCATATGAAAGTTCCGGTTTGGGACTTCTCTACTGAGCTTCTCGTTTTTCAGACATCTCAACTGGCGGGTGATGAAGCGAAGAGTGAATGTGACACGGCGTTAACCGCCCTTTTTCGCTACAATAGCTTCGAAGATGCTGAAAAGACTGAGGAAGCTCTCGAAAAGGTTCTTCCAAAAGTCTCTTGATTGTGCGCCTCTCCGATTGCCTCAAGGTGTCGGAGGTGATATGTATGAAGTCTTATGGAAGATTTTATACTGCGCCTCGCAACGGGCATTCCAGGATTTTTATTGGCCATCGTTGTTCACGAATTGGCCCATGCCTATGTGGCCTACCGCTTCGGCGATAGCACCGCCATGATGTCAGGCCGTGTAACGCTTAATCCTCAAGCCCATATTGACCCGCTTGGCACTGTGGCGCTTCCTCTTATCGGTGCGGCCCTTGGTGGTGTTATGTTTGGCTGGGCCAAACCTGTTCCCGTAAATCCCACCCGCTTTAAAAATTATCGTGAAGGACTTTTTTGGGTCAGTTTCGCAGGGCCTCTCTCGAACTTTCTTTTGGCCTTCTTTTGCATTATTGGATTTGCCGTCCTGATTACTCAAGTCTCCCCAAGTTTTTTCTTTTACGATGTTTTCTCTCAAATGCTTTATCAGGCCATCCTCATTAATATTGTGATTGGTGGATTTAACCTGATTCCCTTTCCACCTCTGGATGGCTCAAAAATGGTGATGTCGTTTCTTAATTACGAAACATCTCGCAGCTATGAAGAGCTGCAGCGCTATTTTATGATTTTTATTTTGGTCATATGGATGACTCCCATTTTAGGGTTTTTTCTTGGACCGATGATTCGAATAAGTAATTTACTCGTTAATACATTTGTAGGCTTTTTGGCCTAGCTAGGGTGATGGCATGTTAGATACTTCTATTCAGGTTCACACAGATAGTTTTGATGGCCCCTTAGGTCTTTTACTCATGCTCGTTCAGCGTGAAGAGATGGACGTGAGAGATTTGGATCTGACCAAGATCACGAAGCAGTACTTAAACTACCTTTCTCAGATGCGTGAGCTTAACTTTGACGTGGCAGGGGAATACCTTTATTTGGCCGCAACTCTTTTGCTATTAAAGTCAAAGACCTGCATCACTGAGGAAGAGGCCTCTCGCCTTAAAGAGAAAATCGAAGGAGCGGATGAGCTGAATATCAATAGCCATTCAGAACTTGTTCGCCGACTTGAAGAGCTTGAACACTTTCAGAGAATGGGAGAGAAGCTTTGGCAGCTCCCACGCAAAAATGAAGATATTTTTGTTCGCCCTAAGGTTAATCGAAAAGAGATTGTGAACTCTATTCTTTCTCCAATTGAGTTAGACAAATTAACTTTGGCAATGATGGATCTCATCCAAAAAAACCGTCGAAAATATCAGGTAGTTCGTCGAGATCGCCTTTCGATTAAAGAGAAACTAGAGTTTCTTAAAGATTATTTACAAGAGCATAAAAGAACAAATCTTGAAGACCTAGTTAAAGTTCACGGAGATGAAGGTATCGACAATATTGTGATCACTTTTATTTCTTTACTCGAACTTGCCCGTTTAGGTCGTTTAAATATCTTTCAAAATGAAGGTTCAAAAGTCGTTTACGCCGAGGTGATCAAGTCATTAGATGACTTTGACGTTAACCAGGCCTCTGGCTTTGATGATGAGGAAGAGCAAAATCAGGTGAGCGAAGAAGATTTAGAGCTCGAAGAAATGATTGTTCAAAGTAGTGATGACACGATTGAGAAAAACCCAGATAGTGACACATTAATTCAATAAGGGACGAGGGGATAGAAGCTGATGGAAGAGACAAAGTTTTTTATTGCGGATTACTCAGAACTCGAAAAAATGGAACAGGAAGCTCAGCTGCGACTGTCTCAGATTGAATCAACCGAGTCTGAAGGTGAAGAAGATTCTGTTGAAGATATTCAGGCCCTCTTTCCCGAGGATGAACTTTTGGCCTATCCAGAAGTGGGCGAAGACTTTGAGCTCGAGCTCGACTATTTTGATGCTGAAAAGCAAGAAGAGAAGTTGTGGCAGGCCAGGACTGGTTTAAACTCAGAAACTCTTTGCGGAGCAATTGAAACAGTTATTTTCATGAGTGATCGACCTGTTTCTTTAACTAAAATGAGAAAACTAATTGATGAGGAAATTCCTCTTCGCGCCCTTCACGAAGCGATTGCTCGACTTCAAGAAGAGTATGAAAGCAAGCACCATGGAATTCGTTTGATGGAAGTTGCGGAAGGCTATCAGTTTAGAACGAAAGCGACTTACTCAAAATATGTGCAAGACCTTTTTAATGTGAATGCTTTAGTCTTGACTCCAACGGCGCTAGAAGTTTTGGCCGTCATCGCTTACAAGCAACCGGTAGCAAAAACTGAAGTTGATAAGATTCGTGGAGTTGATTCTTCACATATTGTTCGTGGATTAATGGATAAGCGATTGGTTAAAGTCGTGGGCCGTTCAGAGGAATTGGGGCGACCTGTTCTTTATGGAACAACCCCTGAGTTTATGGAAGTCTTTAACCTCGCCAATCTCGACGAACTCCCTCCTGAGCACGAATTAGAGCAAATGGTTCAAAACAGTGTTGGGAAAGTTTCAGATATTAAAGGACTTGTTCACGCTGGTGATAAGGAGCGCTTTAAGTTTGATGAAATGGATGAGCTAGAAGAGCTGAGCCAATCGATTAAGGCGATTAGTTCTGATACCGAATTTACAAAAACAGTAAAAATTGAAGAGAAGCGCAGAAAAGATGCTTCTGGTGAAGAGATTCGCTCGGCCTTTGATATTCTTGAAGAGTATATTGATCGTCAGCAGATTTCTGATGCCAATACGGATTCAAAAAACTCAGAGCTTTTTACGGCCGTAACTTCTCCACTGGTTATTGATGACCTGACTAAAGGACCTTTTAATATTCCAGAAGAAGATTTGGATGAAGATTTTGAGATGATCGACCTTGAAACTGGAGAGCCGATTACTTTTGATGAGGTTGAAGAGCTTGATGAGATAGAAGAGTTTCACCTGCAAGACACAAGCTTTGATGATCTTGAAGAAGAAAAACAGGCCCTTGCCAAGGCCTTAGACGATGCTTTTGATCGCTTGACAAATGAAGCTCCAAGCAAGGCCCTGGCCGAAGAGGAAGACCTCGAAGAGGGGCATGAGCTCTTTGGAGAAAAGTCAAAAGAGCTCGATGAGTGGACTTCAAAAGCTGTTGAAGATGCTAAAGAGCTGAATATTGACTTAGATTTTCTGAAAAACCCTGGTGAAAATACTGACTCACCAGAACATTCTTGACATGAGCACCGGGGGCGACTAGATTGCCCCCAGTCTATTATTAACTCACGAACCGCCGAGAGGCAGATTGGGAGGCAGAAATGTCAAATTCTACAAATTCAAGAGAAGTCCGTTTACAAAAGTATATTGCCGATTCAGGAGTTACTTCCCGACGAAAAGCTGAAGATTTAATTGTTCAGGGAAGAGTCGAGATTAACGGTGATGTGGTTGTTAAGCTGGGAACAAAAGTTGACCCTGAGGTCGATGTTGTTCATGTGGATGGCAATGCCATCGATCCAAAACAAGTTCAAAAAATATATATGGTTATGCATAAGCCTCGCGGTGTGATGACAACGGCCTTCGATCCAGAGGGACGTCAAACCGTTCTCGATCTTTGTAAAGAGATTTCAGAACGAATCTACCCTGTTGGCCGACTCGATTACCTTTCTGAGGGACTTCTA
>SKIL01000281.1 GCA_007116425.1 Bacteriovoracaceae bacterium
TAGATTGCCAGCGGATTGGCCATGATTTCTTCCATGGCATTTTCATACTCAGGGTCATTTGTTGCACCGGCCTTTAATTCTAAGTCCTTCACACAAACTCCATCCGAGCAGCAGTCGAAACCGATGGCCTTACACTCCGAACTTGCTTGGCAAGAAGTGCTACCCTGTGGTGGAGTTGATCGATTTGCAATTCTAAAGCTAAGATAGTGCGTACTTATATTATCAACTGTCTGTCCAGTTGTAGATTTGATAATTAGGCCTTCACCCTGGTACTGAGAGCTAATGCAGTTTGGGGTGGAGCATAGGTCTGATAATTTCCATGCTATTGAAGCATCGGGATAGCTTTGATCAAGAGAGGCCATGAGGCCAGCTTTTTGACAGAAGCCTTTCGTTGTTTGGTCTTCTGTCATATTGATTAAAAAGTAGTACTCTTTCCTTTGAGTCGAAAAATTATAAAAACTTTGTGGTGTCATGGCCGAAACCAAAATTTGATTGGCCTGACTTGAAGGATGATGACTAATGAGGCATAGAACTTCATTTGCTGATTTTGACCGCAAATACTCATCTATTTGTTTCCCTCTCATATACAAATAATCTTTTAGATCGATATTTATCATTAGAGAGCTCGATGACTGTTGGGATCCATTTTGAATAAAGTTGAGTTGATTTGAGAAGTCTGGTGCGGCCGCGTCCTGAGAAGGAGTTTCACTTAAGCTCGCTTGAGAGCGCGAGCGATTATTAGGCTGATTATCAATACAACCAAAAAATAGGAAGCTAGTGATTAATAAGAGTATAAATCCCTTAATTTCTAAGAGTGGATTTGTCTCTCGATAAAAATGTGCTCTCCCTGCATTTAGGAACTGCCCTTTCTTGGCCATTCAGTATCTCCCTAACAGGTCTTATCGTCTGATTTTCGACCTAAATTGAGTTCTTTGAAGCTTCCAGTCTTGCCTGAAATACTCAATTAATTGTCATTTTATATTTACTCTACCAGTTATCGACTTTTTCTCTTCTTTAGAGAGATTATTTACGTGTTATCAGTAGCTTATGGTGGTTAAATTTTTATATTATACAGATCGAACATTCTCTAAAGTGCCGTATATAGAAGGCAATTTTTGCTGTCACAATTTTTGGGTTATGATGTTCTAAATATTCAGAAATGAGGGATTTTATGTTTAGGAATTACCTTTACTCTTTTTTACTTTTGTTTGGGCTTGCAACATGTCCTTTACATGCTTTTAATGATTTTAATCAAACTGACTTAAAAAACTTTGCTAAATCATTTCAGTTCGATAAGGCCCAAGTTTCTCAAATGATAGATCTTCTTCAGAGAACTGGTCAAATTACGGCAGAGCAGGCCAGGCAGGCCAAACAAGAGCTTGAAAGCTATTCTGACGATGATATTAATGCATTAAGAGAGCAAGCTGTTCAGCGTATTGAAGGTGCTTCTTCTGTGAACGAGGTTTTACCTGAATCAATGATGAATCAGGGACGCTCCTCTGGTATCTTACCCTCACTCGATAGTGGCGAGGCTTCAGGTAGAGATGATGATATAGACTATCAGGAGATTCTTAGATCACTGAATCCCTAATATTTACGAATTTGGTCTAGAAGCTGATGAAGTCCTCTTAAAGCAAACCTTCTTTTGAGGCGCTCTCGATTTTCTTTCGCAGAGAAGTAGAAGATATCAGCGTGAACTTCATCGCTGGTCGCAATTCCAATGGCGACTGTGCCAACCGGCTTTTTAGGACTACCTCCACCAGGGCCAGCTATTCCACTAAAACTTAAGCAAATATCACATTTTAATGCTTTAACGCCACCTTTCGCCATTTCGGCGGCGACCTCACTGCTTACGGCACCATGTTTTTTTAATGTTTCAGTTTTAACGTTTAAAATATTTTCTTTTACTTCATTGGCGTAGCTAACCACCGAGCCAAGAAAAACTTCAGATGATCCTGGCACATCAGTTAAAAAACTTGCGGCAAGTCCTCCTGTGCACGACTCTGCTAATCCAATCATGATGCTTTTTTCTTTTGCTTCTAAAATAATTTTCTCTGGTAAGGATTCAGGTCCGATATGCCAAATATAAGGGTTAAGTGGTGTCTCTTTGAGGTAGGCCTTGATCTCTTCAATTTCATCTTCAAACAAATGATTTTGATTTTTTAGCTCAACCATAATATCGACACCAAATGCTCTTGGGAGTGAGCTAACTTTTCCCCACCTTTCAAGTTGATTCCATAAATTGGGGGCAATCTTTCCAAAGATGTCTTCTTCAGGTAAAAATCGAGTTCTAATTTGAAGTGAGTAGATGGCCTCTTCAGAGCTGAGAAGGTCTGTGCGTTGATTCTCAAAAAACTCCATAAGCATTGACTCAAACTCGTGTGGGACGCCTGGTGCGCAGATGACGGCCTTTTGGGTTTGTTCATAAAATATTCCAGGAGCGAGTCCCGAGGGATTTTCCAAGGGAGTCATATCTTTTGGGAAGAGGTGATAGTGATTTGTCGCAGGGTTCCAGCTTTTTTGGCGTTTTTCATAACGCGTTTTCAAGGTTTCTATGAGGTCGGCCCTTTCTTCAAGTGGTTTAGAAAAGTAGTCAGCGACTGCGTTCTTTGTTCGATCATCTTTCGTCGGGCCTAAACCTCCTGAGAGAATGACGATACTCGGCCCGGGAGAAACTAAATACTTTTCCAAGCAGAGGGCAATGGTGCTTGGTCGATCGGGAATAATATCAATACTCGCCAGAGAGTGGCCCTTTGAATTGAGATAGCGACCTAACCACTTTCCATTTAAATCTGCTATATTGCCGTTGAGAAGCTCATCCCCAATTAAAATGAGGTGGATTGATTTTTCTCTGGGATGTGCTGACATTTTAAAAACCCTTATTAAATTTTCACAATATTATCTTTGTCGTCGAAATACATGCTATATATTTGCTTTAATTGATATTTGTGATTATAGGTCATATGAGTGATATGGTCTATCCAGAGGTGATATGTCAGTAAAAATTCAATTATCACTAAAATTTAATGAGGATTTAGAA
>SKIL01000222.1 GCA_007116425.1 Bacteriovoracaceae bacterium
GAAGATTTAAAGTTTCATCCGTACGGTATTCCTTAAACTTCCTCTCACCAGCAACGACGAGGGCCGAGCGGCTTTGTCCCTTTCCCCCAATCCTTATGCCTTGAGGATTAAAACCACTATGCCCAAAGGCCGAAGTCCCACCTGTCCCAATCCAGTAATTGCCACCATCATGGCGCTCTTTTTGATCCTTTAAGCGCTTTTCGAGCTCTTGCAAAAGCTCTTCAGGTGGCAACTTCATCGCATCTTGCTTTCTTTGGTCGGAAAGCTCCTGCTCGTAAGCTTGCTTCAACCACTCCTCTAGTCTCTGATGAAAGTCTGAAGATTCGCTGATTAATTTTGAAAAAATCTGTGAATAGCAAAGGTCGAAATCATCATAGTGTTTCAAGTCTTTAATCAGGCAATGTCGTGAGAGATAATAGAATCTTTCAGGTGAAATACTTTCACCCTTTTCAGTAAGACTTTTTAAAACTTTCAAAAGGTCGAGATATTCCGCAATACTTACCGGAATTCGATTCGCCCTCAAAGTATAAAAAAACTCTAAAAACATTTTAAAACTTTTTTAAGCGTGTAAGATCCTGCTCGCTTTTAATCAGGGCACCCATAAAGTTCAGTTTCCCATTCTTATAAGGAGCTGCTCCATGATGAATCAAAATATTTATCCAATCAATAAGCTCACTTGTGGTTGGAAGTTTTTTGAGGTCTTCTCTCTCTCTCAATTCATAGAAAAGATCTAGAGTTTTACTCATCATCTCTTTTTCGATCTTAGGAAAATGAACCTTCACAATCTCTTGCATTAAATTATAATTTGGGAACTCGATATAATGGAAAATACATCGTCTTAAAAATGCATCAGGTAATTCTTTTTCATTATTAGAAGTAATGATCACAAATGGGCGAGTTTCGGCCTTTACCATTTCACCTGTTTCTTGAATGACAAACTCCATTCGATCCAACTCGAGTAAGAGGTCATTTGGGAACTCGATATCGGCCTTATCAATTTCATCAATTAAAAGCACCGATTGACCTGAATGAGCAAAGGCCTTCCCCATCGGTTCAAGTCGAATATAGGAGCTAATATCTTGAACGTTTCGCTGCCCTGACTCTCCAAAACGTGAGTCATTAAGTCTTGTTACGGCATCGTAAAAATATAATCCATCTTTTGCTTGTGTCGTAGACTTGATATGCCATTGAAATAAAGGGGCACTCATCTGTTTGGCCACATGCCGAGCAAGTAAAGTCTTACCAGTTCCAGGTTCTCCTTTAATCAGAAGTGGTCGTTGGGTAATTTTGGCGACTTCAATCGCTTCAACTAACTCTGGAGAAAGTACATATTCGATATTTTCTGTGTGCATTGATAACCTAACCTTATTGCAAAATTCTCTACACCTTAAGTGTTAAGTTATCTCTATGCCTTTTGTCAAAGACCACTTGCTCCATAATTAGGGAGAATCCTTGCACTGGGGTCATCAACATCACAGTTTTCCCATGACTTGTTTGGCATCCAAAAATCAGCGATGAGGTGAGATTGTCCAGCGAAGTGTTTCTCAAAAATCTCACGATAAAGTAGTGACTCTTTTGTAAATGGTCGACCTTGGGTTGCATAGGCACCTAATTTTTGAGCATAAACCTCATCAGTACAAACTGATTCTGCTAACTTCTTAATGAAATCTGCAAGAGAGTGCCCTATGGCATCACTAAAAGCGGCCTTCTCTCGCCACAGAATACTATGAGGTAAATAATCACCCTCTTCAAAGGCCTTCCTTAAAAGAAATTTTCCATGTCCCGTTGTATTCATCTTAAGTTTAGGGTGGATTGACATAACATACTCGACAAATCTCGTATCACTAAAAGGAACTCTCGCTTCAAGAGAGTGAGCACTAATTGAGCGGTCAGCGCGCAACACATCGTACATATAAATTTCACGAACGCGCTTTTGTGCTTCTTTTTGGAATTCTAAATCACTCGGAGCAAAATCAGTATACTTATAGCCAAAAATTTCATCTGCGACTTCACCAGTTAATACAACCTTTACATCTGTTTGTTCACGAATATATTTACAAACATGATACATCCCGATACTGGCGCGAATAGTTGTAATATCCCACGTTTCTAAGTGATAAATCACCTCTTCTAGACTCTCAAGAACCATTTGTTCATCAATAATCACCTCATGATGATCTGAGCCGATAAAATCTGCAACTTGTTTGGCATACTTTAAGTCAATTGCATCCTCTTTCATACCAATTGAAAATGTCTTAATTGGGCGATTTAAATGTTTGGCCGCGATAGCGCAAACTAATGAAGAATCAAGTCCGCCGCTAAGAAGAAAACCAATTGGTGCATCAGAATCAAGTCTCTTTATAACAGCATCAGAAAGAAGTTCTTTAATTCTCTCTGTTACCTTTAGCTCTGTATCTGCAACGTAATCACAATCTCTTGCCAGATCTACGTAAGAAGAAAATTGCCCATGCTCATAATAATGACCAGGAGGAAAGGCCTCAACTCTGTCACAAACCTCCAAGAGAGCTTTAACCTCACTCGCAAAGCTGATAACTCCGCTTTTTTTGCAGTGGCCATAAAACAAAGGGCGAATCCCCATCGGGTCTCTTGCGGCCTTTAAGTCTTTTTCCTTTTGATCGTAATAACAAAAAGCAAACTCTCCATCCAGTTTCAAAACGGCATCGCCAAAACTATCAGAAGACTGCACAAGCGGCAGGATAACTTCACAATCACTTTCAGACTTATAGCTATACTCTGGGTATTGAGAGCGTAGAGCTTTATGATTATAAATTTCACCATTGCAAACTAGGGATGCTTTTTGATCAACAAACGGTTGATTGCCTCTTGGGTTTAAATCCATAATGGCCAATCGAGTAAAGCCGAAAATCCAATCATCTAAGACCTCGATGCCCATCGCATCAGGACCTCTATGGACGATAAGACTTAAAGCAGACTTTACTTGAGACTCACTACTTGCTTTTGAAAGAACGACTAAACCACACATAAACCAACCTCCGTTTGATA
>SKIL01000151.1 GCA_007116425.1 Bacteriovoracaceae bacterium
AATCTGATAGGGCTAGTCATTGCTTTTGTACTTTTTCTTTTTATTTCAAGCTATTTTGGAAGAAAAAAATATCAGCAATACGAAAAAAGAAAAAAAAGAGAAGAAAATATAAAGTACTGGAATGGGAAGTTTATTGCTGCAAAAGAACGCCAAGATTATGAAGAAATTGTTTCACGTGAGAAGGAGTGGGGGGAGTATATACCTCCTAGCCCGCCTTTGGATTCATTTATAAAGGAAGTGAAAGTTATTCAATATAAAAAAGACTGGACGGAGTCTGACTTCAAGAAAGTTCGTTCTGACTTTAGCTTAGTTCAAGAGGAAATTAGAGAGAAATGACATTTAGAAATGAGTTTTATGCATTGATCGGTGTTTTGGGATTGCTTGCGTGGCTAGTGTCATTCTTTAATTTGTTTAAAAAAAATCAACTATATTTACCACGGAAATTTGCTGGCAGCAGAATATCCTTTACTCGTTTTATAAGTTTTATTTTTGGTTTTATTGGTTGGTTACTCATAACTTTTGCTTTGATGGGCCCTCGCGAGCCAAGTAGTTATGTCGAAAGTAGTATCGAAGTTAATGACATTTATCTTGTTGTAGATGTCTCGGGATCAATGCTTGCGGAGGATTTTCATCCAAATCGATTAATTGCTGCAAGAGAAATGGTACGTGAGTTTATCGACTTAAAGCCTATTGATAGAGTTGGAATCATTTTATTCTCAGAAAATGTGTTTACGTTGCTTCCTCTGACTACAGATTTAGAACTTATGCATGAAATGGTCGATGATATTGATATCAATGTTGGGGGGTTTTTAGGCACGGGAACGAATATCGGGGATGCAATTGCTTTGGCCGTAGGAAGGCTTGAGACTTCGTTGGCGAAAAATAAAGTTATCGTCATGTTTACTGATGGAGTGAGTAATGTTGGAATTCTGACACCAATGCAAGGTACAGAAATAGCCGTTGAGAAAGGTGTTCGAATGCATACGGTTGCAATTGGAACTGACCAAGATGCACGAATACCGGTAGGTAGAAACGTTTTGGGACAAACTCAATATTCGACGATACCGGGTGGAAGCTTTGATACTGATGAATTAATACAAATGGCGGAAATGACGGGAGGGCGATTTTTTCATGGTGACAGTGGAGATGCTCTTAATCAGATTATGCGTGAAATTGATAAGCTCGAAAGAACTGAAATCAAACTTCAAACTCAGGTGGTATATACTGAAAAGTACTTTTGGTATTTATTCTCCGGCATAGTTCTTTTTCTGCTTTCAGAGATAATCCGTCGAACAATGGCAAGAGAGGTTCTCGTATGAACTTTTCCTATATTGAATTTTTACCCCTTGTTCTGTTTTTCTTCTGTGTCTTTGCTTTTTTCTTTTATCGCTTTGATTTAAAGTCTAAGAGATGGATTGAGAGTAATTGGAATTTAGAAAAAACTAAGCGTAACAAATATTCAGTTTATTTTCTCTTGGCCTCAATATTTTTATTTTTGTTGGCCCTTTTAGACTTAAGGGGGCCGACGGAATATATACAGACAGATATCCCAGACCAAAGGACCGTCATCTTAATTGATCAGTCTGCAAGTATGCTTGCAGAAGACATCCGCCCCAGTCGCTATGAGAGGTCTATCATGGTGGCAAGGCATTTCGTTAGAAATGCTGTGGGTCATAGAATTGCTATTGTCGTTTTCTCAGATAATCAAAAAAGAGTGGTCCCGTTCACAAGCGATATTGAATTTTTAGACTCGAGGCTTAATGCGCTTAGAAGTATTGATATTAGATCTGGTGGAACAAATTTAACTCAGGCAATGAGGGAGAGTTTACAGTACTTTAAAACTGGAGGACGAGGAAGTGAGTCTGAGGCCGAGGTCTTCGGTAATCTCTTGGTTTTTACTGATGCTGAAGACCATGGAGAGCGGCTTGAGTTTGATGTACCAGATGGTATCTCTATTGCAATGGTTGGTATCGGTACAAGAAGTGGAGCAAGAATTCCCATTAGGGATAGAAATGGAAACTTTAGAAACTATAAGCGACATATGGGAGAGGAAATCATTACTAAACTTGACGAGGAATATCTCGTTAGACTTGCTTCTCTTGCAAGACGAAATAGCTATTGGATTTTGCGATCTGGAACAATGCCTACAGATGAAATTGTAGATTTTTTTAGAGAAGGCCACCGAGAGAATGTGTCAAGAGGATCTGTGAGAATTAGACCTGTACTTGTCGAGTACTTAATGATCCCTGCGATTGTGCTTTTTGTTATATCGGTTTTTCTTGGAAGGGGAGAAGGCCTAAAAAGAAAGCGAGATGTTATTGTTAGAAGTGTTTTGATACTCTTTGCTCTAAATTACTTTTCTCCGAATGTGGCAAGTGCAGATGTTAGTAGAAAATTGGAGAGACTTCAGCGTGGGGAATTGTCCTATGCTGAGCGTTTAATGCTAGCTGAAGAGCTTGCAAGACAGGGAATGACAGAGGAGGCCCGAACTCTTTATGATGAGAACTTTGATCTTGATCGAATGCCTCCGGAGTCACTTTTAAACTATGGTACCACTTTGATTGAAGATGGCGATTTAATTAACGGTGTGCGAATTTTAGATCACATAATTAGGGATGATAATATTTCTGATGATGTTAAGTCGGCCGCAAGAAGAAATATTCTGAGAGCTATTGCACTTCAAGAACAAGAACAGCAAGAAGAACAACAGCAAGATCAAGATGATGATCGGGAGACTGATCCGGATGGTGATGAGGGGGAAGAGGGTGACCAGATGGAGGGTGATCAAGATGATGAATCCTCTGAAGGTGATCAACAAAGAGATGGAGACCCCGGGGTTCAACAACAAGAACCAGGTGATCCTGACTTTGATGATGACTCTGACCAAGAGACTGATCCCGGAGAAGAGAAAGATGATGAAGATGCAGACGCAGGCCAAGAAGATGAAGAGGAAGGACCTGACGAAAGTCCATCTCAAACGATTGAAGAGAGAGAGGAGGAGCTGCGAAAGCAGAGGCAGCTTACTGATATTCCAGGTGTTGTAGAACAGATTTTAGATAGAGACAGAGACTTTCAAGAAAGATTCTTGAACTCAACTTCGACAAATGAACCTGCAGGAAGAGATCGAAAGGATTGGTAATGAAGAGATTACTTGTAATATTTGTAACTTTTATTTGTTCTTTTGGATTATTTGGACAAGAGGTGAGTGTTAAAGTTGACCCTGAAACACCTATCAAAAATGAAACCTTTAATTTAATTTTCTCAATACAGACCGAATCCGAAGATCGGCCTTATATCTCATTTGACCCCGGCCATGCGAGAGTTCTAGGACGTGAAAGGCAGGGGATTAGCATAAACACAAGAATTGTGAATGGACAGTTTACGACGATTAGAACTGTTACATATGCATATCAGGTCGTTGCAGACAGAGCTGGCCAGGTAAATATACGGGACATAAATGTAGATATTGGTGGAAATACAGTTCAAGTTGAACCCATCAGGTTTAATGTTCTTGAAACTTCTCCTCGTCCGAGGGAGATTTTTGCTAAGGTCGTCGCCGACACAGAAGAAGCATTTATTGGTCAGGGCATAGATGTTAGGTATTATTTATATTATAGAACTTCAATTGTCGGCAGAGAGATTGAACAGTTTCCAAGATTAGATAATTTTACGAAGAGATTTCATATGCCAGGCCGTGATAGTGTTGAAACGGTACAGTATCAGGGAAATGTCTATCGACGAATGTATGTGTATGGTGCCAGAGTTTTTCCTCAACGCGAAGGTTTTGTCACTGTGGACCCGATTAGAATAAGGGTGCAATATACGCGAGAAAGAGGGGGCTCCAGTCCATTTGGGATGAGAACAAGAGAGTATGCAACTAGAACTGTTATGAGTGAGCCGATAAGGATTAATGTACGAGACTTACCAGGAGAGGGGGTTCCTTCTAGCTTTAGGGGATTGGTAGGTGAACACAGTTTTAACATCTCATCAATTAGAGACAAGCACCTAGTCAATGAACCAATAGAAATTCGCTTAAGCGTTGAGGGAGGAGGCGCACTTGAAGAGTTTTCAGCACCTCTTCTTTATGATGATGATGCCCTTGAAGAGTTTGATCGACAGTCAAATCTGCAAGAAACATCTTTTAGCGAAGCTCGAAAAGACTTTAATTATATTTTTTTGGGACGAGCTCCTGGCGAGATCCGCTCGCGAGACTTCTATTATTCATATTTTGATTATAAAAATGAAGAGTATATAGAGAGAAGTATACGTCTACCGGGTTTTGTAATTGATGGCCCTTCAGGATCTCCTGCTCCTTCCGGAAGTGATAGTGTTGATTCTCGAAAACAACCTGTTGAAAGAGTCACTCTGCCCACTTCTTTGCGATTAATTTCACCTAACTTTGAAATTGCCACCTATAGAACTGGTATTAATACAATACAGTTTTTGAGCTGGTTACTATTTAGCATTTGTGTTGGCTTAATTATCTTTTTGCTTAAAGATCTATGGGCCGTAAGGCTAGGAAAGGTTCGTGTCTATAAATTGACTCAAGAAATTATACAAAATGGTGTAACTTATAGTTCTTTGTACGAGCTTGTGAAAGAACTAGATGAAGATGGTCAAAACTATGTCAGTCTTAAGGAGTATATCAAGGAATCTAAGCTTGATGATGAGTTAAAGAATTACTTTATCAACTTGATTAATAAAACAGAAGGTGCAGGTTATTCAGACCTTGCTAAATCGAAGAAGGTTAAAGTAAAGAAAGAAAAGCTTCATGCTTTAATAAAAGGACTAAGATAGGATATCGTTTTGGAATTAATTAAGAGTATAAAAGAAGTTGATCGACCGTTTGGTGTAACAATAGGGAACTTTGATGGTGTTCATTTGGGGCACAGGGCTATGCTTGGAGAAATCAAAGAAGATTGTAAAAATTTAGGCCTAGAGTTAGTTGTCATCACCTTTAATCCGCATCCTATTCAGATACTACGACCTCGTGAGAACTTTTTAATCAACTCTTATGATGAAAGAAGACAGTTGATTGAGGACGAGGGTGTTCAATATTTTTTGGAAATTAACTTTACTCGGGATTTTTCAACACTCGGGCCTGAAGAGTTCTTAAATGATTATATCCAAAGTGAAAACCTAAAGAAAATATTTCTAGGCTATGATTTTGCTTTTGGTGCAAATAAGCAGGGAGATGCAGGGTTTGTAGAGAAGTACTCAAAAGATCGGAATTTAGATTTTAAAATCTTAGATGAATTTGTTGCAAGTGAAAAAGGTGTTTCTTCGAGTAAAGTAAGAGAGCAGCTTAAATCTGGTAATGTAGAAGTCGCTAGGAAGCTCTTGGGTCGTGATTTTTATGTGTCTGGCAGAATTGTAAAAGGTGAGGGCCGAGGAAAGATAATTGGCTTTCCTACTGCCAATATCTCCTATGATGAAGCAAGGATTATTCCTCAAAGAGGTGTATATGCCACCCGAACAATATATAGAGATCAAACTTATTTCAGTGTAACGAATGTCGGACTTAATCCTACTTTTTGTGAAAGAGACAGTTTAAGTGTTGAAACTCATCTGTTGGACTTCGAGAATGATATTTATGGGGAGTTTATAAAGGTCGAATTTGTGAAGCGAATAAGAGATGAAAAAAAATTTAGCTCAGTAAATGAGCTTGTTGGGCAAATAAAAAAAGATGCAGTTGAGTCGAGGAAAATTTTATCATGATTAAATTGGCCTTACTCGGGCGAGACATTGCGCACAGTAAATCTCAAGAAATATATGAAGGGCTACTTGGAAGAAAGATTGAGTATACAAAATATGATTGTGACTCTGAAAAAGAAATACCCTCTTTAGAATTAATTTTTCAAAAACATCAAGGTTTAAGTATAACTGCTCCCTATAAGACGCATTTTTCTTCACAGGTAAAAATTGTAGGACCTGTACATAATCTTGGTATTATTAATTGTATTAGAGAGGAAGGTGGAGAGTTTCGTGCCACCAATACTGACTATCTCGCAATTGAAGAAATATTTAAACAAAAAAAACTAAATCAATTTAGAAAAATAGTTGTTTTGGGAAGTGGAAATATGGCAAAGATAACCGCCTACTTTTGTCAGCAAAACAACTTAGATGTGGAGTTCTTAAGTCGGTCTCTGGGTAGCGATATGACTAACTTTAGAAGAAATTATCCAGAGGAGCCTTTGCTTGTAATCAATGCTTGCTCGAGATCCTTTGTATTTAATGGCAAGCTTTTACCAGGTGATTTGTTTTGGGACTATAATTACTCACATCATTCCAATAAAGAGAATATATCTCGTTTTTGCGCTTATGATGATGGAGTTGAAATGCTCCGTTTGCAGGCGAGTAAAGCACTAGACTTTTGGAGAATAGTGTAACTAAAAGAAAAAATTGGAATATCTTACCTGACCTTAAAGATTTCATCAATTTATAAAGATCAAGTAAACCTTAACCGATAGAGTTTATACAAAACATATAGATTGGTATAGACGAATGTTTAGAAAAGAGTTTGCTGAAGTCATTGGAAAAACGGGAATGGTTCCTTTAAAGGATCTGCGCCCCCTTATGTTAGAGAAAGACCCTAGTTCAATCTCAGAGTTTGGTCTTTTGAAATTCGACTTTTTTGATGACATTAAGTTTGCAAAGCAGGTGGCCGAAAACTACGAGCTTACATTTATCGACCTTTCTAAAGCAAAAGTTCAAGAAAAGGTTATCAAGTTATTAAAGAAGGCCCAGGTTTTAAAGTATCGTTGTATACCAATCCAGAAGACTGCGAAGGCCGTAAGTCTTGCTTGTTATGACCCCTCTGTGATTGAGTTTAGGGCCGAAATACAAACGGCGCTTCAACATCCAGTTGAGTTTATTCTAACAAATATTAAATCTTGGCAAAAAATCTTTGATCGTGTCGAAGAATCTATTGATGACCTACTTGAAACAATTAGAGAGGTTCGCGCAGACTCTAATGATGAAAATGTAGCAGAAGAAGATATTGGTGATGACGTAATACATTATGTGAATAGAATTTTAGCGGAAGCCTTTGTAAAAAAATGTTCAGACATTCATGTTGAACCATATGAGAAGAAATTTAGAATTAGATTTAGAATTGACGGGACTCTGCAAGAGGTCGCATCTCCACCAAAAAGCTTGGCACTTCCCTTAATTTCTAGGCTCAAAATTTTGTCTCAACTTGATATTTCAGAAAAGCGAAAACCACAAGACGGAAGAATTAAACTAATGATTGGTGGTCAACCAATTGACTATCGTGTTTCTAGTCTCCCGACTCTATTTGGTGAAAAGGTTGTGCTTCGACTATTAGACTCTTCAAACCTTGAGCTTGATATGACAAAGCTTGGATTTGAGCAAAAACAGCTAAATGTATTTTTAAATGGGATTCATCAGCCATATGGGATGTGTCTTGTTACAGGTCCAACTGGTTCAGGAAAAACAACAACTCTTTATTCAGCTTTAGCTGAGCTAAATACAATCGGAACGAATATTTCTACCGTAGAGGATCCTGTCGAATTTAACCTAGAGGGGATTAATCAGGTTAATATGAAGCGTGAGGTCGGGCTGACGTTTGCTGCTGCCTTGAAATCATTTTTAAGACAGGACCCTGATATTATCATGGTTGGAGAGATTCGAGATTTAGAGGTGGGTGAGATTGCTGTTGAGGCTGCACTTACTGGACATATGGTTCTATCAACGTTGCATACAAATGACGCCCCTTCAACAGTAACTCGTCTGTTGAATATGGGAATTGAACCATTTTTAGTAACAGGTGCTTTGAATGTTGTTGTAGCACAGAGACTCTGTAGAAAAATTTGCGAAAGTTGTAAAGTCGTTCATGAAGCATCTGTTGAAGAGCTTGTTTCGGTAGGATTTGCTCCTAGTTCGGCCCAAAAAGTTAAAGTTTATAAAGGTGAAGGGTGCGATGTGTGTAATGGGACTGGATACAAAGGTCGTGTTGCTATATACGAAGTTTTGGAGATGACTGTTGGTATAAAAGATTTAGTCTTGAGACACGCTTCATCAGATGAAATTAAAAGGCAGGCAATTAAAGATGGAATGAAAACATTAAGAATGTGTGCACTGACGAAGGTCGCGCTGGGACAAACGTCACTAGCAGAAGCAGTTAGGAATTCAAGCTCTGATAAATTTTAGGCTTTTATGATAGGATGAAAATATGGCAACTGAAAGTCAATCAAATGCAAGTCTATCTCAAACGCGTCGAGCAGGTGTAGGGGATAATGTTAAAATTCAGCAACTTTTCAAGCTGATGGTTGAAAGTGGTGGGTCCGACTTACACTTGACAGTCGGAACTCCTCCTGGGCTTCGAGTAAATGGTGAAATTGTTAGAGTAAAGATCCCAGCTCTTACACCAGAAGACTCAAAGCGGCTCATCTATCAGATTTTAAGTGAAGAGCAAAAAAATGAGTTTGAAAAGAATTTAGAACTAGATTTCTCATTTGGAATAAAAGGACTAGCGCGCTTTAGGGCAAATGTCTTTTATTCTAAAGGTGGTGTTGCGGGAGTGTTTAGGCAGATTCCAACAATTATTCCTGACTTTAATGCTCTTAATCTACCACGTGTGTTGCTTGATATCGTAAGTGCGAGTAGTGGAATTATTCTAGTTACAGGGCCGACTGGTTCAGGCAAATCGACAACTCTTGCCGCCCTATTGGATTATCTAAATGTAAATGATGCTGGTCATATTGTGACACTGGAAGATCCCGTTGAGTTTGTCCACCCCCATAAGGGATGTATTGTTAATCAGAGAGAAATAGGCAGTGACTCTTTGTCGTTTTCAAATGCCATTAAGTCGCTATTGAGGCAAGACCCAGATATTGTTTTAATTGGTGAGATGAGAGACGCCGAAACTATCGAGGCGGCTTTAACAATTGCAGAGACAGGTCACTTGGTTTTTGGAACACTTCATACAAATAATGCTGTTCAAACGATTAATAGGATTATCAATGTTTTTCCCTCTCATCAGCAAGCTCAGATTAGAACATTGCTATCCTTCGTGTTACAGGGAGTAGTATCCCAGCAGTTATTGCCAAAAAGTTTTGAGCCAGGGCGAGTTGCTGCTCATGAAATACTTATCCCAACACCAGGGATTAAAAATTTAATTCGTGAGGACAAAACCCACCAGATTTATTCTCAGATGCAAGTCGGACAGGATAAAAGTGGCATGATGACAATGAATCAAAGTTTGTTAAAACTTGTTGAAAAAGGTGTGATTAGCGGAGAAAGGGCAATGGAATATACGACAATGCCTGAAGAGCTTTCGCAAAATTTAGGTATTAAACAGGGCGGGAAAAAAGTTTAATTATAGTAAGGGTGAATTGTGCCAACTTGGAAGTGGGAAGGATTAGATAAAAACGGACGCCGCTCAAAAGGGCAGGTGGTAGCCTCTGATGAAAAAGAGGTTCGTAAGTTATTGCGCGGTCAGGGAGTTAGACCTAAAAAAATAATTGCTCCTTCGATATTAGAGCTTGATCTTGGCGAGTGGATGGTTGAAAAAGGTTTGGCAAAAAGCTTTGGAACCAAAGAACTTGTTAGCTTTACTAAGAAACTTTCAATTATGCTAAATTCAGGGGTTCCAATTATTCCTGCCCTTGAAGTTCTCCATAAGTCAGAAAAACACCCAACTCTAAAACGCACGATTAAACAAGTTTCTTCTGATGTAAGTGAGGGATCGACAGTTTCTGAAGCTCTTGTTAAACGAAAGGGATTTTCAAAACTTTACTGTAATCTCGTTAAGGCCGGTGAAGCTGCAGGTATTCTAGATGAAATTTTAAACAAACTAACAGAACATATGGAAAAGCAGCAAAAGTTAAAGTCTCAGATTAAAGGAGCGATGACTTATCCTGCCATTGTTTGTGTTGTCGGTATTGGTGTTATTTGGGGTTTGATGGTCTTTGTTGTACCTCAGTTCTTAGGAATGCTTGAAGGCTCTGGTCAAGATATTCCTTGGGTGACTCAGTTTGTTGTTGATGTTTCAGAGGCTTTTCAAGAGCATACCTTAACTGCAGTTCCGGTACTTTTTGTCTTGAGCTTTATATTAAAGGTCTTCATTGATACTGAAATTGGGAAAATGATGTTTGATAAATTTATGATGAACCTTCCGATTTTTGGAGGGATTGTGATTAAGGGCAACTTAAGTTCTTTTTCCCGAACTTTGGCCACGATGCTATCGTCAGGTATTTCTTTAGTTGATGCTCTTGATATTTGTATTGAAACTCTTGATAATGAAGTTATTGCCGCGGATCTTAGGGACGTTCGAAAAAAAGTTACAGAGGGACAAGATATGACAGACCCTATCTCTCGAATTACCTATTTCCCAGATATGGTAGCCCAGATGGTTAAAGTAGGTGAGCAGACTGGAAGCTTGGATCAAATGTTTTTACGAATTAGTGAAGTGTTCGAAGACGAAGTTAATTCTCTTGTAGGGAATATGACAAAGTTAATCGAGCCCTTTATTATTGTAGTTTTGGGTGGGATTGTGGCAACTGTTCTTGTCGCTATGTATTTGCCGATCTTTATGAGCGCTGAGGGTGCCATGTAATATCAAATCTTTAGAGGGGAGGAATTTTCCTCTTAAGTTTTGAGCAGGTTTTAACGTATAGTTGTAAAATAGAGTTTATTTGCAGACCTTTGTCTCTCAATGGCATTAGGTAAGTAGATAATTCTAGAACTTTAATATTTGATCGTCTCAATCGATCAATGAAGGAGGCTTCTTATGAATACTCATAAGCGAATTATGGGTGCCCAACAGGGTTTTACTCTTGTTGAGCTCATGGTCGTGGTTGCAATTATTGGTATTTTATCAGCTGTTGCAATCCCAAACTTTAATCGTTATCAGGCTCGTGCCCGAACTTCGGAGGCCCGACTCAACCTTGCAGCACTTCATACTGCTAGTTCGACTTTGATGGCAGACTTTCATCACTATGGAACTTGTCTTGGGTGGGCCGGATTTACTCCTCGAACGGGTTATTACTCGGTAGGTTTTACGGCCGCATCAGGTACCGAGAATGCTGAGATTGACACTTATGTTGCGGGTACTCCATGCACTGCAAATGGAAACCTAACGGTTGTTCGAAATGCAACAGATGCTCAAATATCAGCAGGCGGTCGCTTTTATGATGCTAATACGATGTTCGGAGGAAATATTA
>SKIL01000280.1 GCA_007116425.1 Bacteriovoracaceae bacterium
ATTTTGTGAAAACTCTTCAACCAAACAACCTTCTTCCATATACTGCGCGCCCAGAGAAAGATCAGTAGGATAGCCAATCGTTTTCATCTCCGATGAAGGGAGATTGCGTCTGCCCCAAAAGCCCATAATCCCAACAAAGCGATTAAAAAAATCACCATTCTCATTTGGCCCGACTTCCAAAACAGCAATATCATTCTCCACGAACGCCAGATTAAATTCTCTGAGATTGAGATTATCAATTTGATAGATTTTTTGGACAGGAAAGCGCCCGAAAGGCATTTCGCCACCAGCTCTCACTCCCGGGTAAAAATAAAGATCTTCATACTGTATATTTGTTCCGTCATTATAAAGACAATGAGTCGCCGTAAGAACATGTCTCGGGCCAATAACTGTGGCGGTACAATTAGACATTCTCCCATTAAGTGCTAATCCTCTGAGTCTCCCCACAGGTCGGTTATATTTATTATAAGCACCGGTAACGATCTCTCTATCGTCATCCCCAAATATGACCTCTGAGCTTATCAAATCAACAGCATCAACATGAATTTGATCTTCACAAGCTGAAAATAATAAAGCGAAGACCACTAGACCAAATGGGCGATAAATCTTGTTTAACATAAGGCATTTTCTCTTTTTAAATAGTTTTTATGCACACAGCATAATTGAAATGAAAAAAAATACCAGCGATCGTGCATTTTTTACACGCCGCACAATGCAGTATAAATAGCTGATATTAAACAGTACCATGTGTCTTACAAGTTTCTCCTCATTAAAGACAACAAATATTAACCTAATGAGTTTCGGAATAATGGGACTTATTCTGGCCCTTCCTGAAGATGTCTCCAATTTGGCATATGGTGAAATTATGGGTTCTCAAAAACATGGATCTACGGCATTATTTCTCATGAATCCTGCTGGTCACATATCGGAAGGTACTAATCGTGCCAAAGAAAAGCAAAACTTTATAGAAGAGGCCAATACTTATCTCATCATAAGTAATCGCTCTCCATATGACCGTCAAAATAACTTCAATAGTGGTGACTACGCAAGCGTAAGGTTTTTAAAAACGAAATGAGGAGAATCAAAATATGGCCTTAGAAGTGATTGGTTGGATTGGAGCGATATGCTTTGCGATATGTGGACTTCCACAGGCCATCAAATGCTTTAGAGACAAGCATGCTGATGGGCTTGACTGGTTTTTTTTGATTCTTTGGTTTACTGGTGAGATTTGCATGCTGATTTACATTCTACCGGAGCTCTTGATTCCATTAATTGTGAATTATTTTGCAAATCTCATTTTCGTCATGGTGATCATTTACTATAAGGTTTTTCCGCAAAGACAAGCGATACCACAAAAAATCGAATAGAAATATTTACTGTATATACCTCTCCCTGTTAGAGTTTATCTCACTAAACACTAACCCATGGAGTGGATATATGAGTGATCATGAAAAGACAGGCAAATGCCCCTTTATGCATGGAGGAAACACTTCATCAAATAAATCAAATACCAAGTGGTGGCCGAAATCACTCAACCTCGACATTCTCCATCAACACGACAAGAAAACAAACCCATTAGGCGAAGAGTTTGACTACGCCAAAGAGTTTAATAAGCTCGACCTAGAGGCGGTTAAAAATGATCTAAAAAATCTTATGACTGAAAGTCAGGAATGGTGGCCGGCCGACTGGGGACATTACGGCGGTTTAATGATTAGAATGGCCTGGCACGCAGCTGGAACCTACCGCGTTTCAGATGGACGAGGTGGTGCCAATACAGGTAACCAACGTTTTGCCCCCCTTAATAGCTGGCCAGATAATGCCAACCTCGACAAGGCCCGACGACTTTTATGGCCAATAAAAAAGAAGTACGGAAACAAGCTCTCGTGGGCCGACCTCATGATTTTGGCCGGAAACATGGCCTACGAATCGATGGGGCTTAAAATGTATGGCTTTGCTGGCGGAAGAGAAGATATTTGGCATCCAGAAAAAGACATTTACTGGGGAGATGAAAGCGAATGGTTGGCCCAAAGCTCAAGTCGCTACGAAGGTGAAGATCGAGAGAGTCTTGAAAACCCTCTTGCAGCAGTTCAAATGGGACTCATTTATGTCAACCCAGAGGGAGTTGATGGGAAACCGGACCCACTCAAAACGGCCAAAGATGTACGAGAAACATTTGCCAGAATGGCCATGGATGATGAAGAAACGGTGGCGCTAACGGCCGGAGGACATACTGTTGGAAAATGTCACGGTAATGGAAAGGCCGAGCTTCTAGGCAGCGAGCCAGAAGCGGCAGATATTGATGAGCAAGGTCTTGGCTGGAAGAGTAAAAATGGAAAAGGCCACGGGAGAGATACAGTCACAAGTGGCATAGAAGGCGCTTGGACAACCAACCCGACAAAATGGGACAATGGCTATTTCTATCTGCTCTTTAAATACGACTGGGAACTCAAAAAAAGCCCTGCCGGCGCTTGGCAATGGGAGCCAATTGATATTGAAGAGGAAGATATGCCAGTCGACGTAGAAGACCCTTCGATTCGCTATAACCCTATTATGACTGATGCTGATATGGCGATGATAAAAGACCCCAGCTATCGAAAAATTTCAGAAAAATTCCACAAAGATCAAGAGTACTTTTCAGAAGTTTTTTCAAGGGCATGGTTTAAACTCACTCATCGCGACCTTGGACCTAAAGCACGCTACTTAGGAAAAGATGTCCCAAAAGAAGATCTTATCTGGCAAGACCCTATTCCAAAAGTTGACTATACTCTCTCAGATTCAGAGATCGATGAACTCAAAAAAATACTACTCGACTGTGGGCCATCTGCGACGGAACTCATCTGTACGGCCTGGGACAGTGCTCGAACATTTAGAGGTTCAGACTTTAGAGGCGGAGCTAACGGTGCTCGCATTCGTTTGGCCCCACAAAAAGACTGGGAAGCAAACGAGCCCGACAGATTAGAAAAAGTTTTAAAGGCCTTAGAAAAAGTTCAAAAGGATTA
>SKIL01000161.1 GCA_007116425.1 Bacteriovoracaceae bacterium
AATCCCTTCAGGACCACTTTTATGCGACATTTTTAGAATCTCTTGAGATATAGGTCGACGTGCGATAAGAAAGTCGACATACCCAAAACCTGAAAATTGCAAAACCTCAATTGTCTCATTAATTAGATGAAACCCATTTTCTAAAAGTAATTCTTTAGCTTTTTCCTTGGCAGACTCATGAATAAGTAAGTCTAAATCGACAGTTGCTCTTGTAGAACCATAGCAGGCCAAAGCAAGTCCCCCAATCAAAGCGTGGTCAATCTTATGAGAGTTCAATAGTCCATGTACGTGTTTAAGTGTTTTTCTTAGATCCATACGACGATTTTACAAGAGTTTAAGTAAAAAAACATCTTTCAAATCATCTTTGACAAAATTGATCATATTTTCAGATCAATTGCCTTATCTCTTATTGAATGTTTAAAATGACCATTGAAACTAAAATCAAGGCTTACTCATGAAAACTCGTAATATCCATAACTTTACTCAGTTCGCCGAAACCGCGGACTATTCTTTTATAAGCAACTTAAACTCAGATCCAGAAGCAACACAAGATGGAGTGGATCACCACCCACGTGAAGTTCTCTCCGGACACTATGTCCCAGTCGCACCAACTCCAATTAAAAACCCCGAATACGTGATCCATAGTAAGACCTTCTTTCAAGAGCTAGGGCTTGGTGAAGAGCTCGTTCACGACCCTATTTTTCAAAAAGTATTTTCCGCAGATCTTTCAACTGCACCCACTCCCATGAATAAACAGGGTTGGGCAACAGGATATGCACTTTCCATTTATGGAACCGAGTATACTGCTCAATGTCCCTTTCGAACTGGTAATGGATATGGCGATGGAAGGGCCATATCTATTTTTGAAGGAATCCTTGGGGGAAAGCGATGGGAGATGCAACTCAAAGGATCTGGGCGCACACCTTACTGTCGCGGGGCCGATGGCAGAGCAGTCCTTCGCTCCAGTGTTCGTGAATTTCTGGCCCAAGAACTTATGCATGCACTTCATGTCCCTACCTCTAGATCACTGTGTTTATTTACTTCAAAAACTGAAACCGTCATGCGGCCATGGTATTCCGATGGCTCTCAATCGTTTGAACCAGACATGATGCTAGAGCACCCTGTGGCGATTACAACTCGCGTGGCGCCCTCTTTTCTTAGAGTGGGCCAATTAGAACTGTTTGCTCGACGTACCCGAGCTAAAAACAAATCTCCCGAAACTACGAAAGAATTAAAAATGATCGTATCTCACTTAATTAAACGTGAGTATAAGCAAGAGGTAGATCAGTCACACCCCTTTGAAAAACAATTAGTTGAGTTGGCCCTGGCCTTTCGAGGAAGGCTCACCAACCTCGTTGCTAATTGGTTACGTGTCGGTTATTGCCAAGGAAATTTCAATAGTGACAATTGTGCTGCTGGTGGATTTACTCTTGATTATGGTCCTTTTGGTTTCTGCGAAATGTTTGACCCAGCTTTTCAGCCTTGGACAGGAGGGGGAAGACATTTTTCTTTTTTTAATCAACCACAAGCGGCCGAACTTAATTTCAAAAAGTTTTGTGAAGCGATTGGTGAGCTCATAGAAGAAGGAAGCGATGAGTATAATGAATTAAAAAAATTAGAGCAAAACTTTGAAGATGTGATGCAAGAGGAGTTTAAAAGAGTATGGTCGGCAAAACTAGGACTAACCTCTTTTGACAGTGACCTATTTCAAACGCTCATCTTTCTCATGATCGAAACAAAAGTCGACTTCACCATTTTTTTTCGAGAACTCTCCAACTTACCAAAAACGACTGAAGGCCTCAAAAAAAGTTTTTATGGAGAAGTCTCTGATGAGCTGACTCAAAAGTGGCAGAGCTGGTTAGAGCGTTGGCACGAAAACCTTTTATCGACTGGCCATGAAGGCCCTTGTGAAATATCTTCCAAAATGAAAAAGGTTAATCCAAAATACACTTGGCGTGAGTGGTTGATTGTTCCCGCCTACCAAAAGGCCGCACAGGGAGACTATTCACTCATCGAGGAACTCCAAACCGTTTTCAACCATCCCTATGCAGAACAAACAGAGGAAGTAGAAGCAAAATATTATAGACTTAGACCTCGTGAATACTTTCTAGCTGGTGGGGTTTCCCATTTTAGCTGTTCGTCTTAACGTTCACAAAACAATTATGAAATCTAATCAATTTTCTTACTTAAAAAATACTTCAGGTAAACATAAAGATTGGTATGGGCCTGATTATATTAAAATTTTTTGTAGCGAGCTCAATAAAAATAAGAAAATTTTTGATGGAAAAAAATTTCTTAATGACTATAAAGCACAATACCTTGATCTCGAACTTAATGATCGTCTCGCTCTTATTGCCACTCTTTTCTATGAAAGATCAGAAGGTGAATATTTAAATAAATTAAATTCTCTACGCGCCCTCTTTGGTTCTCCACTTCAAACTGAAAGTGGCATGTTCACTCAGGGTTTTTATCTCTATCCTTTATCAAAGTTTGTTGAAATTTATGGTGCCGAAAATTGTAGTGCAAGCCTCGACTTTATTAAAGATCTAACTCAGCGCTTTACTGGAGAATGGGCGATCCGTACCATCGCCATTCATGAACCAAAAATGACTTTTTCAAGAGTAAAAGAATGGTCTAAAGACTCTAATCTTCACGTGAGGCGTCTGGCCTCAGAAGGTTTGAGACCCCGATTACCATGGGGAAAGAAAATAGAATGGATCAATCGTTCTCCAAAAAAGCTCATTCCAATTTACACTCACTTGAGAAACGACGCTTCACTTTATGTGCGCAAATCTGTCGCGAACTCAATGGGGGATATTATTAAAATCGACCCGGAACTTGCGAAAGAAACTTTTTCAAAATGGCTCAAGGCAAGAAAAACTAAAAATAACCTATGGGTTATCAAACACGCAATTCGTCTGCCCGTAAAAAAAGAAAAGTCTGACTTCCTAGAAATCTCTCATCAAATTCAACAACTCTACCTAAAGTGTTAA
>SKIL01000121.1 GCA_007116425.1 Bacteriovoracaceae bacterium
AGCTCTTGCTATATTAGCTTTTGTTTGTCCGAGTTATTTGAGTGTTCTGATAAACGACTCGTTCAAGAAATTCCTGTTCTTACTCACTCTGATGAAGTTCAGGAGTTATTGGGACCACATAAAAAGTCTCAGTCCTTTAGAGTTGATAAGTCGTTGGTGACTTTTCATCAACACCAAATTGATAGTTATAAATTGTCTACGAGTAAATCTTTGCAAGATGAATATTTGCATATTCCTTTTGAAGCACTTAGTGAAGATATCCTTATGGCCGGAAGACCAAAGTATATTGAAAAAGAGCTCAAAAGAAAAATTGATCAGCTCGAGGATTCAATTTATGGCCTAATTGCGTAAGACTAATTCTCTGAAATCATTTTGTAAGTTCGAGCAATTTCATTGGTATTAATCAATTTATTGGCAAGAACCTCTGCACAACTTTTAAAGAGTGCACATTCAACTTTAAGCTTTTGGTTCTCCGGCAGTTCTTTGATTCGTGTGTAGTCAAAAATCGCAAATATACATTCATCATTAGCACTTACTTTTGCGGTACAAGTTGTATGTCCTGCAATCGACATTTCACCAAATACCTCGCCGGGCCCTTGTAGTGTGACGACATACTCATCATCAATATAAATATTAACAGAGCCTTTTATTAAAAAATAAAGCTGTGTATTCAGCTCACCTTGGTCAAGTACAGTGTCATCTTTTTGATATTTTTGAGCACTAAAAAATGGAGAAATGAGAGTGTATGAAGATTCAGGGAAAATATCGAAAAATTTAATTTTTGGGATGATTTCTTGAGCAAAATCCATTTTACTATTCTCCAATAATCGGTTTGATTCATTCTAACTTATTTCCTAAAAAAAGTGTAAGAGTGATTTTACTCACTTATTTGCCTATCTTTGACGATATGTTTTTATGTCGAGATTTCAAAGATATAATGTAGTAATTCTGTCTGTCTTTTTTTTAAGCTTTTCACACAAGGCCAATGGTGACTTAGAAATCTATCGTGAACCTTTGAAGTTATTTAATCAAATTCAGGGTCAGAAGCTAAGGGGCCCGACATTGGATATTTGTACCCAAAACATATCTCAAGCGAAGCATGAGGGGGTGGAGGTAAGTGTTCTGGATGATCTAGAGATTCAGGCCTTACTGGATTATTTGGATCGGAAAGTAAAGGAAGGAAGTATTCCGTCTAAATATCTTGAGGATGGCTGTTATGCTCGTGCTCATGAGGCTTCTTTGTATGCTGGCGAGTTAGGAGTTAATGTCGGGAAGGCATTTATTATACCGTCAGAAAATGAAAGGCTATTATACCCTCACAATTACTCTGAGTCGGTTGACTTTCACTCTTCATTTACTGGTTGGCACTATCATAGTGCAATTTTTGTATTGAGAAGAGATCAAAAGGGAGAAGTGTCTCCAGCAATTATTGATATTGGTTTATACGATCGGCCTATGCCGGTTGAGGAGTGGCAAAAAGCGATGTCTTCGCAATTTAGGCAGGGCCGTCAAGATTTTCGTCCTCAGGTGATATTTAGGGATAAAGAGTATATTTTTCATGACAGTGATTATAAAAAACCTGGTGAGAGTATAATTGCTCGACTACGAGAAACCCAAGGCCTAATAGATGATATCGGCTACGACGAATATCTCTTCCGACTAGAGCGAGGGTGGATTCCTTAAATTTTTCCCATTTTTCTCATGATGAGTTTTTCAATATTTAAAATAATAAATAAAAGAATTCCACACATCATAACGAGAACACCTGCCTCGACTCCCATTGGTCTAGAATCAAAAATAGTATTCATAAAAGGGACGTAGTTAAAAATCAACTGGAGTCCGATAACGATAAATCCCACAGTGATAACCGCATTAGTCCCAATAAAGTCTCGAATTTTTAATTGTGGCGGTTCTATTTTTCTTACACTTAAGAGATAGAAGACTTCCATGACAACTAAAATATTTACAGCATGAGTTCGAGCATACTCGATAGAGTAGCCTTGCTGGATTGACCAGGTAAAGACTCCAAAGATTCCTATCAAAAAGAGAAATGATACAAAAATAATTCTCCAGACTAAAAAGCCTGAAATAATCGAAGCATTGGCATCTCGTGGGGGCCTGGTCATAATATTTGATTCGGCAGGTTCGAAAGCGAGGGCCATCGCCAGAGTTACAGAGCTGACCATATTTACCCATAAAACTTGTAAGGGAGTCATCGGAAGGGCAAGGCCAAGCATAATGGCCATCATGATAGATCCAGACTCACCCCCATTAATTGGGAGAAGAAAAGTGATGGCCTTTTTTAAATTGTCGTAAACATTTCGTCCTTCTTTTACGGCGCGAGCAATAGAGGCAAAGTTATCATCTGCAAGAACCATTTCAGAGGCCTCTTTGGCACTTTCTGTCCCTTTGTGACCCATGGCCACACCAACATCTGCTTGCTTGAGTGCCGGCGCATCGTTTACGCCATCTCCTGTCATCGCTACAATTTTATTATGTGACTGTAAGGCCTGAACGAGTCGCAATTTATGCTCAGGTGATGTTCGTGCAAAAATATCAATTTTCAAGACGTATTCTCTAAGCTCAGAATCACTCATTTGGTCTATTTCTTTTCCGGTGAGAACAGATTCTGTGTTCGATAGGTTGAGTTGAATACCGATTGCTTTTGCTGTTCCTGCGTGGTCTCCTGTAATCATTTTTACGTTAATGCCGGCACGCTGGCATTCCTTGACCGCACTAATGGCTTCGGAGCGAGGTGGATCAATCAGACCTAAAAGTCCAAGTATTTCCGCTTTGGTATCTAAGTCTTTTTCATTCAACTCTTTTTTATCTTTATTGGCCTCAATTATCGCAACGGCCAAAACTCTTTTACCACTAGAAGTCATTTTTTCAATTTGCTCATACCAAAACTTATTGTCCTCAGCATTTAATTGGCAATTCTCTAAAACTTTGTCAGGAGCCCCTTTGATGAGAATTTTTGTTCCGTCTTCA
>SKIL01000003.1 GCA_007116425.1 Bacteriovoracaceae bacterium
ATACTAAAACTTAAATCTTGAGAATATGCAGTAGGAAAGAACGATAAAGTGACAAGGCCTAGAGAAAAAAATATAAATAAGTAGTTCAGACTACTCAAACATCTGAAGTGCCTTTTGAAACTCTCCAATAAAATAATAAGAGCCGGTAACGAGAACCTTCGAGTGAGCTGGCAAGTCTTTGAATATATTTTTTGACCATTCTGGATCAAACCTAAGCTCTCCTGATGTCATAGCTTGAGTACATTTAAGGTCATGATAAATTGCCTCTAACTGTACAGCACTAGCTGCCCTCGGATGTAGATCTTGAAAGCTACTCAGTACTATCGATCTACTAATACAAGGCGCATCTAAAAACCCTTTGAGACAAGAGTAAATTTCATCATTGTCTCTTTGCGAAAAAGAAATAAAAACGCGCTCATAAAGAGGCCGTGATTGCTCACAATAACCTTGGTTTTCTGAGGCCAATTGTTTTATCATGGCCCGGTGTCCGTCTAAATTATGTGCTCCTATAAAGATAAAGCTCACACCTCGTCTTGTCATCTGTTCGTGACGCCCAGGCCCCATAAACGGTGGATTTTTTTGATAAAAGCTTAGACTTTGCGCATCAATATCAACTCTTTGATCTATCAAATAGAAATAGGCCAAAAGACTGAGGTAAAGATTTCTTTGTTGATAACACCAGTTTTCATCGACATCTCCCCTATCAAAAATATCTATATGTAAACTGGATTTGAGGAGTTTTTGTTGGCAAAAATCTCTAAGGTACTTCTGGTTCAAAGAAGAGAAAACAACACTCTCTGAGCGAACCACACCCCACTTCTCAGTCAAAATTTCCCGAGTCGTTTCTCCTAAATATTCTTTATGATCGCGTCCAATCGATGGAATTAATACTACTTGAGCATCAAATAAATTAACCGCATCCAAACGTCCGCCAAGTCCAACCTCTAGAACGATAGTAATTTTAGAATTTATATTTGACTGTAAAATATCTTGAATCTTGAGAAAGCTGTGAAAGCAAAAAATCCAAAAACATGCTTCATAAAAACTGAGCGAAAGCTTTTGCTTTTTAATTTCCTCAAGCCCATTTAAAAAATCTTGGGTTGAAATAGGACGAAGATTATGACGAACTCTTTCTTCAATTGAAAGAATATGAGGGGAAGTCCAGGTAAAAACTTCTTTCTCATTTTTTGCGAGTAAGTCCGAAAGTTGAAAAGCACATTGCCCTTTTCCATTTGTCCCCGCAATCGTCACAATCTGAAGTTGATTGTTGGCAACTAACTGCTGGGCCAACGATGTAAATGGCGCAAAGATGGGTCTCAGGCGATCCAGACCACTTTTAAAAGTCTCTTGACCACAAAAAGCAATAAGTTGATTGAGGGCGAGATCGTAGTCTTTCACAAACTTTCTAATTAAGTTTTTTGCGTAAAAGTACGGATAAAAAAGCTCAACTCTTCTTTTAGTTTATGTCGATGAACGATTCGATCGATAAAACCGTGTTCTTCCAAAAACTCAGAACGTTGAAATCCTTCCGGTAAGGTTTGTCGAATACTCTGCTCAATCACACGCGGGCCTGCAAAACCAATAAGCGCCTTAGGTTCAGCGATATTGACATCACCGAGCATCGCAAAACTTGCAGCAACACCACCGGTTGTGGGGTCAGTTAGAAGTGAAATATAAGGAATACCAGCATTTTTTAAGCGCTGCCGAGCTGCAGATGTTTTTCCCATTTGCATCAAAGAAAGAATTCCCTCTTGCATGCGGGCCCCACCAGAACTACAAACGACAATACATGGAATTTTTCGTTTATAAGCTTCATCCATTGCCATCGCAATTTTTTCTCCAGTAACAACTCCCATCGACCCACCCATAAACTGAAAGTTCATGACGGCCATTGAGACGTCTTTACCGTTAATTTTTCCGACTCCACAATACGTTCCATCGTGAAGATCAGTTTTAGCAAAAGCATCTTCAAGTCTTTCGCGATAAGACTTTTTATCATTAAATTTCAAAGGGTCACTCGTCGTCAGTTTTTGTCCCATCGGACTAAATGTTCCCTCATCAATCAATAAATGAATTCGATCAAGAGCGCTGAGACGAAAATGATGATCACAATAAGGACATACCTGAAACTTCTCTTCGAGCTTAGTTGTTTGTAATATCTCGCCACAAGAACTACATTTTTTCCACAGCCCTTCAGGAGTTTGGCTTGTCGTCTTTTTTTGAACTTTTAATTTAGGGTTTTTCACCCCTTCAAACCATCCCATCATTTCTCACCTCATTCATAACGCAAAAACTCGCGAAACTTTCTCAAAAATTAGAATGTTTGTATAGCCCTAAAAAAATTGTAAAAGGTATAATATGGGAATATTTTCAGGTATTTAAAATGAAAATATTGAAGAGTCAGAACGCAATATGGTCACATCTGGAAGCCCTAGGTCTCGAATTTCCTGACACAGCTCGGCATTAAAATTTGGCTTTAAATGAGAAACGAAGAGGGGTACATCTTGGGGCATCTTCGAAACTTCTTTCTTAAACATCTCTGGAGTAAAGTGATAGCTCAGTTCGGCCACCTTTTTCATTCGATTGGGAAAGCTTACCTCAGTAAAAATACCCACGACATTATAATCTTTAGCGACCTCCCAGATTCTTTCAGTCGCCCCCGTATCCAAAGTAAAAACTAAGGCCTTTGTCTCTTTAATTACAATATAACCAACGGCCCCACCGTCGTGGTTAACTGGTACTGGAATAATTTCATAATCACCAAGCTCCAGTTTTTCTTCTGCCTCAAAAGAATGAAACTCTAAAGTGGGATCTTCTTTCGAAGGAATTTTTGAAAAGTCAGGCCAAATAACGTCATTAAAAAGGTGCTCTTTAACTGCCTTGAGCACCGGGCGATGCGCATAAGTCGCAAAAGGGCGATCTCTCATTCCAAAACAATTATCACAAATAAAAGCTAATTGACCGGTGTGATCAAGGTGTGCATGAGAGATAAGAATATAGTCAATCATTGACTGCTCCGCGATTGAAATAGAATCGGCCACTGAACCAACATCGATTAGTAATTGGCCATCAATGAGAAAACTTGTGGCCTTAAAACCAGGTGCCACTCCACCATCACATCCCAAGACTTTTACAATCATTTAATATCCTTAAAATTTAGCGCTTCATTAGATTATAAGCTTCTTTTGGAGCAATCGAAAGTATTTGTGCCAAAAGTTTTGAAACATTTTTCGGATGTCCCTTCGAATCTAGACATTCTTTGGCCATAGACTCAATCTTTTTCCACTCAGCAGAGGCCATCACGCTTCTTTGCGCATTCTCTGTCAAACTCATATGAAAAACTAAAACACATTCACCTTTAATCTGAATTATTTCATGTAATGAACTTTCTGGGTCTAAATAGTCTTGAGCGCGAAAGCGATATACTGTTTCAAACTTCTTTGTGAGCTCCCGTGCCAAGGCAACATTGATCACGCGATCAGAGTAAGACTTATCAGATTTGGCCAAGGCCTTGAGCGTCTTATCCATACGATGAGGTGATTCGTATATTATATGAGTTAAAGAGGCCTGCTCTCTCGCAAGCGTTTGCTCCCAACACTCTTCAAATAACCGCTCTCTTTTTTTATCATCTCGGGGAGAAAACCCGTGAAAAACAAATGGATGCGGCGGAAGCCCTGAAAGCTCAAGGGCAGAAACCACAGCACTCGCTCCAGGTAAAGTAGTCATTTTAAAACCACAACTAAGGGCCTCCATAACTAAGGGATAACCTGGGTCTGAAATCATTGGACTGCCAGCGTCGGAAACTAAATAAACATCTTTACCGGCCTTCAAAAAACTCATGGCCTTATCAATCGCGCTCCGATCATGATCGTGGTAGGCCAGTAAAGTTTTTCCTTCAGTTGAAATATCATAAAGCTGAAATAGTTTTTTAAGGTTTCGTGTATCTTCGGCCAAGAATGGCCCAGAGCTTTTAAGGGCCTCAAGTGCCCGTTGAGTAATATCTTGTAAATTTCCAATCGGAAGTGTGACTAAAATAATTTGTGCCATTATAAGGTGCTCCGAAAAAACAGTGCAAAGCGGTCGGTTAAATATAATCAACTCATATCATAACATTATGATCTCTATGCGAAAAACTTACCCTAAAGATTTTTAATGCGCTACACGTTAAAATAGAGCTTAACTTGGATTGGGTCATAAGCTCACCAAAAAGCTCACCAGAAAAACACCTTCAACTTAAACAAGGGGTAACATATGTCCATGCAGGCCAGAATTAACACCGACTCTTCAGGAAATATCACCATCCATATGGAAGGTGGCCTAAACTATGAAAACACTCTTCCTCTAAGAAGAGAGCTGCAAGGGCTTTGTCAGGATAACCCACAGTCGACGATTATTCTTGATCTCAACAAACTCGACTTTGTTGGCTCTTCTGGTATCAGTCACTTTGTTGAAACGATTCAAATTATTCATCAAAAAAGTGGAAGGATTCGACTCAGCGGAGTTTCAGATGAGTTTATTCGCGTTTTTAAACTCTACAAACTAGAGGCGTTAGAAAATATGCTCGAAGACTTCGAGAGTGACTTCACTGAGAACACTTCACTCTTTGCTGGCCGCAAGAAAACATTTGAAAACTAATTAAAAATTGTACTGAAAAACATTAATAAAAAGTGGAGGGGCGGTATCAATCCGTCCTGTTCCCCACATCTCGAAGCGCTTTGAGCCACGCATTTCATCAGATGTCATATCGACACGAATCGCATCATGCCAATACCCGCCTGGGCCAAACCAATCCCAACCGCCACCAGATTCATAAGGGCTTACTTGATCAGTATCAGGATAAAAGTCGCCACCGGCCGGGGGATACTGCTGCATCCGGTGATTGACAATAATATAAGATCCAAAAATAAGACCTGCATAAAGCCCGAGAGAAGCTCCAATCGCAACCGCCCGACCTTTCGCTCCAAAAGCAAGAGAGGCAGTGCCAAGTAAGGCCCCACCAGCAGTCCCGTAAGCGGCCATAGTTAAAACGGCCTTCGTTCGTGGATCAATTGATTGGGCCTGAACTTTTGGAGACATTAAGGTAACGCCCACGAAAGCAGCAATCAAAAGATAAATGGGAACTGACAAAAAAGTCTTTTTTAAAGCTATCATATTAAAATTCTAAGCGCCGCAATGCATGTTTGACAAGAAAAAGCTTTAGCTTTTATTGGAAATTACTTTTATTTGAGCTGAACAATTTAACCAAACGCCGAGAAGTAGTGCCGATGAGCGTAAGCGACGATATTGTTTAAAACTAATTCGATTTGAGCTTTTAAGCTCGTATAGAGTTAAATTTTTTGCTTTCGGGTCGTAAGTTGCTAAATCAACCTGTCCTGCTCCTCTTGAGCGCATAACTGTAGCTGAAATGAGGATCGTTATTTGATCCAGCGGCAAACGAAGAGAGTAATCGGCTTCAAAAATTTTCCCTTTGCCCATTTACAAACTCCCTCACTCCCTTAAAACTTTGCCGATGAAGAGCGCAAACTCCTAACTTTGAAATCGCTTCCTTATGCGCTTTTGTGGGATAACCGGCATGATTCTCCAAACCATATCCAGGGTAAATACTACCGGCATATTTCATCCATTGATCGCGATATTCTTTGGCCACAACTGAGGCCAGTCCAATTAAAAGTGACTTCTGATCACCTTTCACAACCGCAATCTGCTTTGTTGCACTCATGACTTCACAATCTCTTGTGAGTTTATGAGGCAGAGTTTGATTTCCATCGATAAGAAGACTTCTTTTAGTCGGACCGCTCAATTTCTCTTTTGCAAGTCCACGATAGGCTTCAAACATGGCCTTCTGTGATGCATACAAGATATTGAGTCGGTCGATTTCAAATGCTTGAATTTCAACCACATTAACCCACAGCGCCGTATATTTTGTTTCTGCAACCTTCCATTTTTTAACTCTTAACTGGGTTGGACTTTGATCTTGCCCTAAATTTTTAGGCCATGACTGATCGCGCTCAAACTCAGCATGAAAATCTGGCAGCTGAATACTTAAAGCTGAGAGAATTCTTTGACGCTTTTTTTCACTCAGTTTTTTTGAATCAGTAATGCCACACTCTGACAGTTTGGCCAACAAAGACTTCGCTTCTAAAAGATTTAACGGCGAAGAGCTCGCTTGGTCATTACTTTGAAGAAGCGCACAGCCGGCAACGACTGGACCTGCCAGCGGGCCACGGCCAACTTCATCAACTCCGGCCAAGACGTTAAGGCCATCGTCCAAATATTCAAAATCAAAAATTTGTGCATCATTTTGTGCATTATGAAAATTTGAATTCAAAGAAGCTCCTAGGAAAAGGCAAAAAAAATGCACCCATTCGGGTGCACTCTCTGAATACGTATTTGTATTAAATTACAGTAGAGCTTATTTTCTCTTTTGGTCGTAGTCAATCGCGATACGAGCTGACTTACCAGAACGATCACGTAGGTAGTAGAGCTTAGAGCGTCTTGTTTTACCTTTCTGATCGATCACAACTTTCTCTACGTTTGGTGAGTGAAAAGGAAAAACTTTTTCAACACCAATTCCGCTCGAAGTTTTTCTTACTCGGAAGGAACCATTAATCTTTCCTCGCGCCTTAATTCCGATGCAAACACCTTTGAAAACCTGAATACGTGACTTATCACCTTCTTTAATTCTAGTGTGAACAGAAACTGTGTCCCCAGGACGAAAGTCAGGATAAGCATCAGCAGTTTTGGTTAAGTGTTCTTGATTTACAACATCAACGAGATTCATATCTCCTCCTAAATAGAAGATCTAAGGCCTCAGCGGACCAACACAATGTTGTTCTTAAATGACCTTATTCGGACTCAGCGGCCAGAGCGAAGACGATCTAAATAAATCGCAACCGCAGAGCGCACAGAAAGGTGATTATACCCATCCGTACTCGCTCCAATAATCGGGTTGAGCCGAAACTCGGCCCGATCGACAATGCTGGCATGTAATCCCCAACCTGTTCCAAATAACAAAAATAAAGGCCTATTGTCAAGCGTAATTCTTTCACGCAAGGCTTCCATATCACCCTCAAATGATTGAAAATTGGCGCCAGTCACGGCCACAAGCGGGGCCTTTCCCTCGATTTTTTCAATCTCAGTAAGAGCATCTTCGACCGAATTCACTAATTCAACATAGGCTAACGCATCCTGGCGATCAGGGTTATAGGCCAAAGACTTATCCTCTTTCCAGTGAGAGAGAATACGCGTTACCAAATCGTGCTGGGCCTTAAGTGGCGTGACAATAAAATAGTTTTTAATTCCGAATGTGCGACAGCTTCTCGCAATATCGTGGATATCGAGATTTGTAACAGAGGTCGTGACAACCTCTCCCCTCTTATTTTGTATCGGGTGATGAACCAATCCAAGATATACTGGATGCTCCACAATTATTCTCCTTAATTATTCTTTATCATCTAGAAGTTTTCGTTTAGTGCTAAACTCGCGACTTTTGGCCTGCCGCCACTTTTCAATCTCTCGATGGTTACCAGAAGTTAAAACATCTGGAACCAACTGTCTCTCAAATTCGCGCGGCCGAGTATATTGGGGGTATTCTAATAGTTTTTCCTCGCCAGCAAAGGACTCACTTTCCGCACTTTCCTTATTCCCTAAAACACCGGAGTGAAAGCGCAAGCTGGAATCTAAGATCGCCATCACGGCCAACTCTCCTCCAGTTAAAATAAAATCGCCTAATGAGATCATCTCGTCGACGTAAAGGTCGATGAAACGCTGATCTATTCCCTCATAGCGACCACAGATAAAAACCAAATCCTTTCTTTGTTTTGAATCGACGTTGTAGTGTCGAGAAGCAAAATCACGGCAGTAATTGTGCTCCCAAGTTTTCCCATGCGGTGAAGGAAAAATAATATGTAATTTTTCACGATAGTCATCACCATAATTACCTGGAGCAACAACCCCATTTATCAGGGCATGCAAAAGAACGTCGGCCCGAATCACCATGCCAGCACCACCACCATAAGGTGAATCATCGACGCCTTTAAAGTTTTTTGGGGAATGATCGCGAAGTTGAACCGGTACCAATTCAATTGTCGCATCTTCTTGAGTTGCTCGAAGGCCTTGTAAAGTCTGTCCAATGACACCACTTTGGCAAAAGCCATCAAACATTTCAGGAAAAAGAGTTATCACCCAAATCTTCATTTATTTAACCTATTCAATAAAACTAGGAATATTGACGACCAGTACTCCGGCCTCAATATCAACATGAGGAACAAAAGCTTCGACAAAGGGTACCTGAAAAGAGTCGCTTCCACGGCCAATGGTTAAAATTGGACTCGCTCCATTATCCTCAATTCTTTCAACTTTCCCAACAGAACGACTAGACAAGATTTGCTCGAGGCTAAACTCTTCATTGTTTGCATAAACCACAAGCCCCTTTAAGTCAGAGAGGTAAAACTCACCTTCCTCTGTCTCTGGCAAATCACTCTTGCGCATAAAAATCTCAAGAGGAAGAAGTGCCTCAACATCATTTCGGTTATCCACCCCTTCAAGGTAGACCATAACCTTATGCCCAAAGACAATTTTTTTTATTTTAAAAATCTCACCCTCAGGAGAAAGGCGACTCTTTGACCCTAGCGGCTTAAGCAAGATATCCATCTTATCGGCCAAGGCCGAATCTTGAGTGTTTTCTAATTTAAAATCAAAAGCACCTTTAATTCCATGAGGTCGACGACATGTTCCAAGGGCCAGCCACTCATCATTTTTATGTTTGTTTTCGAGCATATTTCAATCTTTATAAATAAGTATTCTCATTTTTTCTAGGATGCCTTCTACCACGGCGCACACCGCAGGAAAAGCCCTCAGAATTTTTTCACAAATATCCACATTTTGGGGTGGTCTTTTGTCGAATAATCCTTATATTAGGGAGTGTTAGTGCGTTTATTTATCTAAAGAAGGAACTCCCCTATGAACGAAATTGAAAGTGTAGTGATTCGCTTTTCTGGCGACTCTGGTGATGGAATGCAGCTGACTGGAACTCAGTTTTCAGATACTTCGGCCTTAATGGGTAACGACATCTCAACTTTTCCCGACTTCCCGGCGGAAATTAGGGCACCACAAGGAACCGTTGCGGGTGTTTCAGGTTTTCAAGTTCATATTGGAGCGACAGAAATCAACACGGCCGGAGATGAGCCCTTTGTTCTCGTTGCGATGAACCCAGCGGCCCTCAAGGCCAATCTGGCCTCAGTTCAAAAAGGTGGTCTATTAATTCTCAATATGGATTCATTTGACCAAAGAAATTTTGAAAAGGCCGGCTATACAGAAAACCCACTTACAACCGGTGAACTAGCAGGCTATCAAGTTCTCAAAGTCAATATTACAACTCAGACAGTTGAGTCACTTAAGGACTTTGAACTCGACAATAAAGCGAAAACTCGCTGTAAAAACTTCTACGCCCTCGGGATGACTTATTACATGTTTGATCGCGAGCTTGGACCTACAATTGATTGGATTCAAGGTAAATTTGGAAAAAAGAATCCTACAGTTGCTGAGGCCAATATAAAGGCGCTCAAAGACGGAAGAAATTTTGCTGAAACACTTGAGGCAACAGTCTCAACATATAAAATTCCTAAGGCCCAAATCGCTTCAGGTAAATATCGTTCAATCAACGGCAACACGGCAACCGCCTGGGGACTTATGCGAGCAGCAGAAGTTGCAAAGCTTCCACTCTTTTTAGGCTCGTACCCAATTACTCCCGCTTCAGATATTTTACACGAACTCTCAAAACATAAAAATTGTGATGTCAGAACATTTCAAGCTGAAGACGAAATCGCAGGGATCTGTTCGGCCATCGGTGCTTCTTTTGGTGGAGCACTAGGAATCACGACTTCTTCGGGTCCAGGTATTGCACTTAAGGGAGAGGCCATGGGGCTTGCGATGATCTATGAGCTTCCTCTTGTTATCGTCAATATTCAGCGTGGAGGGCCATCAACAGGACTTCCAACTAAAACAGAGCAGTCTGACCTACTTCAAGTTATGTACGGAAGAAATGGGGAGTCGCCGATGATCGTTGTCGCGGCCTCTAGACCAAATGACTGTTTTGAAATGGCCTATGAAGCTGCCAGATTAACGCTTGAGCATATGACTCCAGTTATTCTTCTCACTGATGGATATATTGCTAATGGTGCTGAGCCGTGGAAAATTCCAGACCTTTCAAAAGAGTTTTCAAATATTGATGTTCCACTTGAGGACAGAGAAAACCCACCGGAAAAATATCTACCGTATAAGCGCGATGAACAAAAACTCTCACGCAAATGGGCCATTCCAGGAATGCCTGGTTATGAGCATCGCCTTGGTGGACTTGAAAAACAAGTGGATACAGGAAATGTTTCCTATGACCCTGAAAACCATGAAAATATGAGCCGCATTCGCCAAGAAAAAGTTGACCGCGTGGCCAACTTTATTCCAGAGCAAAAACTTGATGGCCCAGACTCAGGTGATCTTTTAATAGTCAGTTGGGGTGGAACTTTTGGTTCAACTAATACTGCAGTTAAAGAGGCGCAAAAGCTTGGACAGAAAGTTTCACATATGCATTTAAAGTATATTAATCCAATGCCAAAAAATGTTGAGAGTATCCTTAAGAACTTTAAAAAGATCGTTGTTTGCGAACTCAACTTTGGGCAAATGCAAAAGATCTTAAATGGAAAATTTAATTGTCAAGCCATGGGTTATCACCGCATGCAAGGGCAACCGTTTAAGGTGAGAGAGTTAGTTGGAATGATAGAAAATGTTATTGAAGGAAAGCCACTTCAATAATTAAGAAATGATAAAATAATCGAGTAACGTAAGTTTTAAATTATTTAAGAGAGAAAAATATGACTGAAATGCCAACTTATAAGAAAAAAGATTTTGCCTCCGATCAAGAGATCAGATGGTGTCCAGGTTGTGGAGACTACGCCATTCTCAACGCTGTTCAAATGGCCATGACAAAAATTGGAAGAAAAAAAGAAGATATCGCCTTTGTCTCAGGAATTGGCTGTAGCTCTCG
>SKIL01000129.1 GCA_007116425.1 Bacteriovoracaceae bacterium
GTTTTCCGAGGTGAGCTTGAGGGGTGTTATCTTTACTCTCGGCACTCAAACCCTTCAGTTAATGCTTTTGGAAAAAAAATTGCTGCTATGGAAGGAATGGAAGCTGGATTCGGCGTGGCGAGTGGAATGTCTGCTATAGCTTCGAGTGTACTTCAGATTATGGATGGGCCTGGTCATATTGTTTGCTCAAATACTGTTTATGGCGGAACCTGGGCCTTGTTTAATAATGTTCTTCCTAAGTTTGGAATCGAAGTGAGCTTTGTTGACCCGAAAGACCTTACTGCTTGGGAGCAGGCCATAAGTAAGAAGAATACTAAAATATTGTTTACTGAAACTTTAAGTAATCCCTTGCTGGCCGTTGCAGATTTAAAGTCTTTAGGCGAGATGTCCAAGAAGCATGGCCTAAAATTTGTTGTCGATAATACTTTTACGCCAATGATTATTTCTCCGGCCGAGTTTGGTGCAGATGTTGTGGTCTATTCATGTACAAAGTATATCTCGGGCTCAAGTGATTTGATTGGTGGCGCAATTATAAGTAGTCAGGATTTTATCAATCAATTAATCGATGTGAATACAGGGATTGCGATGTTGCACGGTCCTGTTATGGATCCACGTGTTGCCTATGAGCTTTATTCTAGACTTGATCATTTAGGAGTCAGAATGAAGGCCCACTCTCAATCTGCAGAAAAACTGGCCAAGAAGATCGTTGAGGCCAATATTGAAGGGGTCGTTTATCCTGGCCTAGAAACTCATCCCCAGTTTGATCTGATGAAATCTCAGATTCACCAAGAGTATGGATATGGTGGAATGATGACACTCGATATGGGGGACCTTAGAAAAGCTTTAGATTTGGCGAAAAAACTACAAGAGGTCAAGTTTGGGCTGTTCGCGGTCTCTCTCGGTTTCACCCGGACTTTGATGTCCTGTCCTGCGGCAAGTACTTCGAGTGAAATACCAGAAGAAGAACAAAAAAAGATGGGTCTCAAGACAGGACTTATTCGTTTAAGTATAGGGCTTTGTGGTGACGACGATGTGATGATTGATCGCTTTATTAACTCATATCGAGAGGTCATAAAGTCTTAGGTCATTTGGCACGTATTTTGTACTTCTTGAACCTCATAATGAGAGCTAGGCAAGGAAGAGTTTTTAAGCCTAATTCATAATATTATGAGGTTTTTATTTTGTTCAAGTGTCAAAAGTTTAGACATTTTATTTCATTTATCTTGAGTTGTATTTTTTTACTTTCTCTTAGCTCTTGTGATGAGTTGATTAATGAAAAAGAGAATAAGGCCCCTCAAAAAACTAAGCGATATATAGAGAATCATTTCCTGTGCAAAGAAGGGACTCGACAACACCAAGAGCTCGTCACAGTTAAGAATCAACTTCAAACGATTCATCCTTTAGGCTTACGTACATTTGAAAATTGGCTAAATGCAGAGGCGAGTGATTTAAATTTTAGCACTGAAGTAAATCATAAAATTATCGAACTCTTGGAAGGTTTGCTTTCTCGACGAAGTTTTGACTCTGCACTATATCTAGGAGTTAATGATTTCGTAGAGCACTTACGTGGGCTTGAAGAGGTTCTTACGCTTATTGATAGTCATAGTATGGCCTTGAGGTACGATTTAAACGATAGGCAAGACATTTTTGCTATGTGGGAAAGGGCCCATTTCTCATTACTTGGCAAGATTGAACGATTTCTTTCTCAATCGTGTCAAATTAATAGAATGTACTCACAGTTACAAGGCGTCGACGGAACCAAAACTTTTTTGACTTCGGCCTCAAAAGTATGTCCTAGTTTTTTATGGGATAGTGGACATGTGATAAATGAAGGAGTACGACGGGAGATTCGAGAGTGTGTCGAAAACTTTGAGTATGGTGATCTTGTCGGATCTTTATTAGTTACTGAGACCGACTTCTTAGTAGACCTTTGTAAAAAATCTTATCTTATATCTTCTAATGAGGCATTGATGAGGCGTTGTCGTCATGAAATCAGGTGGCTGACTTTGAGTGGGGAAAGCTTTCAAGATATTTTGGAGAGCATTTTAATGCGCGGGTTAAACCATCTCTTCGATAGGTATTACAAGTTAAATCCCTCTTTGTCTCGTGCGTCGGCTTCTGCAATTCAATGTGAGAATATTGAAGACGGGGTATATCAGTTAATTATTCCTCTGGAGATCGATGGCCCCGCTCGTTCAATGATTAACTCTAAAGGTTTTTCTGTTGAAGAGTTTATGAGAAGAGTTGAAGTTTTTTGGGAGAGCGATAATATAAAGATCAGGTTAGTTCCAGAAGATAAAGCATCGCTTGTCTTAGAGTTCGAGAACTCATCTCAATCGTATTTTCAATCGTTCGACTTTAGAACTCGTCGGGCAAGAGTTGTTTTGAGTGCTCACTTGAGTGGACCTCAATTGTTTAGGACAGCTGCCCACGAGCTTGGACATGCTCTAGGCTTTCCAGATTGCTACTTGGAAGCTTATGATTTAGACATGAATCGTATAATGTATTTCGAACTGGGTTCTAAGGCGCCTGATCTTATGTGTAGTTTAGGGCCGAGTGCAAAAGCTCGCGAGCATGCTTTTATTCAGTTAAAACAGCAGTATTGTAAATAATTATTTTTTTAAAGCACCCAGGCTGTCGAGTACTGTCGCTCGAGCTGCCAAAAAATGTTTATGCTCAAGTAGGAGGGATTTGCTAATAACTCGTATTTCTTCAGACTCAGCAGCACAAGTAATTCCATCACTGGCCGCCAAGGCAAACAAAGACTCTAAAACATGATAGCGTTCATCGACAGTAAGAATATCATTCAAGGGAGAGCAATAAAGATGGTTTTCTGCTCCTGCTAAATCCACCATTTCATCGGCTGCAGTTTCTACTGCAACATCGATAACTTCTGGAGAGAAATTCGTAAAGCGTTTGAGAATCTTTGCCATTTTTTCTTTTTCAGCACACTCA
>SKIL01000233.1 GCA_007116425.1 Bacteriovoracaceae bacterium
AATATCTCCTTCTTGAGAAAGATGTCACAGGTCAAGAAAAATCAGGAAAGTTCGAGTCGGCCGAATCTGATTTTGAAGAAAATCATTTTAGTGAAGCAGATGGAGTCCAACGAGAAAAAAGCTACGTTTTCCTTATAAAACTGTCTTTAAAAGCGGTTGCTGTTTTAATGTTGATGGCAGTTATTATTGCGAGTATCTACTTTTATTTTGCAGGTGATATCTCAGAAATTTATAATCAAACAATAAACAGGGAAAGAAGCGAAAACGATTTATATGACCAGATGTATGAAGAAAACTTACAAAGACGTGGCGAAGAACTCGAACGTCAAAGACAAGAAAGAATGCGAGAGCTCTTTTCACCAGAAAACTAATTATTGAACTCTCTTAAGAACTTCAAATCTCCAAGCTGGACGACCCTCAACGGCCTCAAATTCTTCAGATTCAACAACTTGCCAGAAGTTAAGGTCTAGTTTTGGAAAAAAAGTGTCGGCATCACCATTGAAATCAACTTTAGAAATATAAATTTTATCGACGAGAGATTCATCAATGGCCTGACGATAAACTTCTCCACCACCAATAATCATCACCTCTTCTGCCTGATACAATTCTTTGGCCCCCAGGATGGCGGACATTAAATCCTTAAAAACATGAATATCAGAGTTAGGATACTTCTCGATCATTTCATCAGTACTTAACTTGTGCGATAAAATAAAGTGAGGCCGACCTGGTAACGGCCTGCCGATAGATTCAAAAGTTTTTCTTCCCATGATAAGAGGTTTCCCCATAGTTATTGATTTAAATTTTTTTAAATCTTCGGGCAACCTCCACAACAGTTGATTATTTTTCCCAATCTGATTTTGATTTCCAACAGCAACAATCAAGCCGACAGTAGACTTACTCATACTGCAACTTCGCCTTTGATATGCGGATGACTTTCATAGCCAATGATTTCAAAGTCATCAAAAGAAAACTCAAAGATATTTTTTACCTCTGGATTAAGTTTTAACTGAGGTAATGGATGTGGCGTTCTTTCTAATTGCAATCTGGTCTGGTCGAGATGGTTCGAATAAAGGTGAGCATCTCCTAAGGTGTGTATAAAATCTCCAACTTTCAAATCACAAACTTGCGCCATCATATGCGTCAAAAGAGCGTACGAAGCAATATTAAAGGGAACTCCTAAAAAGATATCTGCTGAGCGTTGATACAACTGACAAGATAGTTTTCCGTCGGCCACATAAAATTGAAAAAAAGCGTGGCATGGTGGTAATGCCATTTTATCCAGCTCCCCAACATTCCATGCGTTTACAATCAATCGACGGCTATCGGGATTATTTTTAATCTGATCAACTACTTGGGCGATTTGGTCTACTGTATTTCCGTCTGCACCTCTCCAACTTCGCCATTGAGCACCATAAACCGGCCCTAGATCCCCGTTTTCATCGGCCCACTCATCCCAGATGCGAACCTTATTTTCTGACAAATAACCAATATTGGTATCTCCTTTGAGAAACCATAAAAGCTCATGAATAATTGAGCGCAAATGTAGCTTCTTTGTCGTGACCAAAGGAAACCCTTCAGAAAGATCAAATCGCATCTGATGGCCAAAAACCGAAAGAGTACCCGTTCCTGTGCGATCAGACTTTTCTGTTCCGTTTTCCAAAACATGTTTCATTAAATTCAAATATTGGCGCATTGCTTTCCCCCAGATAAACAAACAAGCCCATTGTGTCACAAAGAAATAGACTTGAGTAGTACGAATCAATACCTTATGATGATTAATAAATTTAACTATAAATTCAATGAATTATCAGGTTTAAATATGATCAATCCAAAAAAGATTGCAACGGGTCTTGATATCCTAGGTCAAAACCCAAACCTTCAGGCACTCGCTAAGGGCCGAATTGGTCACCTCTGTCACCAAGCTTCACTAACATCAGAATTAGAAGAAAGCATTTCTGTTCTAAAAAGAATCTATGGTGATCGACTGACAAAACTTTTCTCTCCACAACATGGAATTCTTTCGGATGTTCAGGATAATATGGTGGAAACCCCCCACGGTACACACCCCTATTACGACCTTCCAGTTTACAGCTTGTATAGTGAAACGAGAGAGCCTACTGATCAAATGCTTGAAGATCTCGACACTATCATCATAGATCTTCAAGATGTCGGGACTCGAGTTTATACTTATATCACTACAGTTGTGGGTATCTTAAAAGCATGTGCAAAGAAGAATATCCACGTCATCATTCTCGATAGACCAAATCCTGCGGGAGGTGAATTTGTTGAGGGCAATATTTTAAACATGGACTTTGAAAGTTTTGTTGGAGTTCTTCCAATCCCGATGCGACATGGAATGACTATGGCCGAATTTGCAAAGTGGGCCACGAAGCACCTCAATCTCGATCTAGAGCTAACCTGTGTCAAAATGGAAGGCTGGCGACGAAATATGCGATGGGAAGAAACAGGTCTACATTGGGTCAACCCTTCACCAAACCTTCCAACAGCAAGCTCGGCCATCACTTTCTGCGGAACTGTTTTATTTGAAGGAACAAATATCTCTGAAGGTAGAGGCACAACACGCAGTCTCGAACAAATTGGTCACCCAGGTATCGATGCCTATAATCTTATGCCGAAAATCAAGTCCCTCTTAGCAAGACCACATTTTGAAAATATTCAAATTAGGCCAACCCATTTTTTACCGACATTTCAGAAACATAAAGATACTTTGTGTTCAGGACATTTTATACATTGCCATCGCCCGCAGGCCAACACTTGGGCCTTAGGCCAAATGCTTATGGCCCTATATTTTGAAGGCCTTGGAGAACAATTTAATTGGAAAACAGAAAAGTATGAGTATAAAGATGATAGACCGGCAATTGACTATATCAATGGAACCGATCGTATCAGAAAGTGGATTGAGGAATCGAGAAAGCTCGAAGA
>SKIL01000182.1 GCA_007116425.1 Bacteriovoracaceae bacterium
TGAAAGATCAAGTCATGTACGATTATCTCAACGATAAAGAGATGCAAAAAAAGCTAACGGGCCTAATTGAAAGATATATTGACCGCGAAGGGATAAAAGTTGAGTTAACCGTTGAGCTTGTAGATAAAGATGAAAAGCAGCATACTGATTTTAAATCAGTTGCTGAGATAGACAAAGAAAAGCAGCTTAAGGAAGAGGAAGAAAAAAGAGTAAAGTTTCTAAATCATCCAAACGTTATTGAGGCGCAAAGGATTTTTAATACGTCTGTTGATAAGGTCGTATTACTAGACCCTTCAAAAATAAAAAAAGATAATAATTAAAAAGGGAGTGAGAAATGGCAAAAAATATGAATAACCTCTTAAAGCAAGCACAACAGATGCAACAGAAAATGGCCACATTACAAAAAGAACTTGAGGCCCGAGAAATTGAAACTTCATCTGGTGGTGGAATGATTAAAATTAAAATCAATGGGAAACAAGAAATTATTGATTTTAAAATTAATCCTGAGTGTGTAGATCCTGAAGATGTAGACATGCTTGAAGAGCTTGTAAAGACTGCCGTAAATCAGGCCGTGAATGAGTCACAAGAAATGGTATCAAATGCGATGTCAAAAGTAACTGGTGGAATTAATATCCCAGGACTATTTTAGTTTTATGGAGCTACCCGAAAAAATACAAAGAGTTGTTGAGGCCATTGGAAGAATTCCTGGAAATGGACCAAAAACAGCTCTTCGGCAGTCATTAATTTTGGCCCGTTGGAATGAACAAGACTTAGAGGAGTTTTCGCAAGCTCTTCGGGAACTGATTACTCTCTCTCAATGTAAAGTGTGTGGAATGTACTGTGACGAAGATTTATGTCATATTTGTTCTAATCACTCTCGCAAAGAGTCGGGCATTATTTGTGTTGTCGAAGGAATATCAGACTGTCTCGCAATTGAGAAAAGTGAGACATTTAAAGGGCAGTATCATATTCTAGGTGGAGTACTTAACCCGCTAATGGGTGTTGGTCCTGATGATCTGGGAATTGATCGCTTGATAGAGCGAGTTGAACGCGATAATGCGAAAGGATTAATTCTTGCCATCAACTCTTCTGTTGAAGGAGACGCAACGAGTTCATATATTCGCCAGCAATTACCAGAAAACATCAGTGTCGAACGAATCGGCTTTGGAGTTCCAATGGGAGGAAGTTTGGAGTATTTGGATGCTCTAACCATTACCAAGGCACTCGAAAACCGTAGAAGGATGGAATAAATTAATATGGGACCAAAAGAACTTTCTCAATTGATTGAAAAGGAAGTTTCACAGGAAGAAAAACTTACTTCTTCTGAGGTTTCTATTTTCTTGTGTCGTTATGATGGAGTTGTTCTGTACTCTAGTTCGCCAGCTCAAAAATATGGGCGGGATGAAAGCTCTATTGGTGCCTTGATTGGAGGTGTCTGGCAAGCGGCAGACTCACTTGCAAATTTTCTGGGAAGTCATGGCGATAGAGAGTTTCGATTTAGCTTTGATACAACAGACACTGGTGTATATGTATTGAAAATCAATGTTGGCAAAGAGACTTATTATCTTGGGACTCTTTTTAATGCTGAGCTGAATCCAGGCCTTTTAAAATCTAAGGTGAGAAGCTTGGTCGCAAGGGTTGAAAAAGTAATTGAAGAAGCGGGTTCAAATGAGAACCTTGAGAATAAAAATGAAATGCTTTTTGAAGATATAACTGACGATGAAATCGATGATATGTTTTCAACTGTAGGGATATAATTATGTCGTTTGTAAATTATCAAAAGAAAGAGATCAATTGTAAGATTGTGTATTATGGGCCAGGGCTTGGTGGCAAAACGACAAATATTCAGCACATCTATCAAAAAACGAGCGGTGACAGTAAAGGGAAAATGATTACCCTAAATACAGAAAATGAAAGAACTCTCTTTTTTGATTTTCTCCCATTAGACTTGGGTGAGATTAGAGGGTTTAAGACAAGGTTTCACCTTTATACAGTACCAGGTCAGGTTTTCTATGAAGCAAGTAGAAAGCTTATATTAAGAGGTGTTGATGGAATCGTCTTTGTTGCTGATTCTCAAGTCGAAAGAATGGAGGCGAATATAAAAAGCCTTGAAGATCTTGAAAAAAACTTAGATGAGCAAGGATACGACATTTCAAGAATTCCTCTTGTCATGCAGTGGAACAAAAGAGATTTGGCCAATGTGACGTCAGTTGAAGAGCTGCAAGAGAGACTTAATAAGTGGGATGCTCCTCACTTTGAAGGTGTAGCACTAAAGGGTGAAGGTGTTTTTGAAACGCTTAAGGCCATATCAAAGCTTGTTCTTATCAATTTAAAGGGTGGTCTCAAGAATTAAGTTAAAAGATCTAGCTTTTGAAGTGTAATGATTAAAGCTTCAATTACGGCCTCTTGAGGATATTGGCTGGATCTTTGACCGATAAGATGATGACCTGGGATAACTCCGAGATTGATTCAATCAAAAGATTCAGGAAATAAGGCGTGATCTACGTCAACAATACCATCATTAGGTCTGTCACTTTGAAAAAAAGTTTTAGTTAAAAGCATCCATACATGAGACTCATACCAAGAGGCCTCAAGTGCCAAGGCCGTATAAAACGAAAGCCTTGGGAGATTAATATAGTTTTCCGCAAACCAAGCAGTTTGAAAACTCGCAGATAGAGACTGGTAAATTTCTTTGAACAAAATATCTTGGTTTTTAATTTTTTCTGAATCTATAAAATCATGGAGGTAACTTACACCCTTTAAGATTTTGTGGTCAGTATGGTCTGTACCTAAAATAGGACTAGCTATCGCCGAAAAGCCAATAATATGTTTTTGGGCAAATTCTCGATTGTGTTTTAAAAAATGAAGTGTGTCGACTCCACCTTTTGAAAAACCTATGATCCATAACTTTTCGCCTGGATTATGCTCAATATATTCTTGAAGTTGTTTTTCTAAAAGTTTTGCATTGGTTTTTACACCCTTAGTCCCCCTAACCTCTGGGCAGATGTACTTCACACCCAGTGTTTTAGAAAAATGAGCAGCAGCACGCTCAAAGGCGGGAGTTGAAAAGATCTCATTAAGAACTCCCGACACTAAAACAATAGTGCTTCCAAATGGTTTTGCTTTAAGTTTTGATCGATATTTAGGGTGACGGTGGGCATAGTCGAGCTCTCGAAAGACTACAGAAAAGATCTCTTCAAAAGTAAAAGAATCATTCAAATCATTTATATTAAACTTATCTGATATGAGCTTATTTAATAAATCTTCTTCCTCTTCTGTAAACTCTAGATCATGTAGGGTTAAACGAGGATCAATACTCGTTGACAAGAATTTATAGTATGAGTGTGCAAGCCAAACACTTGAATTTGCGGTACTATGTAAAAGTCTTATGACCTCTGCTGGAGATCTCGTTTTCTTGATAGTCCCGATTTGTTTCTCAAGTTCCTGAAGAGAAATCGTCTTGGCATAATCAATCCGATCTTTTCGATAGGCCAAGCGGTCTTGATACTTTGAAATAGCATTTTTCAAAAGACTGACTTTTTGCAGTAAGTTATCTTTTGAAAACCTTTCTAATATATTTAAATGCATACTATTATAATCTTCGTCATTTCTATGCACGAACTGCAGTTTAGTGTAGCATTGTCTCATCTCAAATTGTAGACGGTCAATGTATTATTAGTGCTTTATAAGGGGGCGATATGACCGAGGAAAGGCCATCAATTGGAATTATTGGAGGAAGCGGAATTTATCAGATTGAGGGAATCGAGATCGTTGAGGAGCACTTAGTTGAAACTCCGTTTGGTTCGCCAAGTGATAAAATCATTGAGGCAAAAATAGAAGGTACACCCTTTTATTTTATGCCAAGACACAGAAGGGATCATCACTACCTTCCCCATGAAATTAATTATCGTGCCAATATTTATGCAATGAAAAAATGCGGAGTTGATAAATTAATTTCAGTGAGTGCTGTTGGTTCGTTAAGAGAAGAACTTCCACCAAGAACCTTGGTTTTTGTTGACCAATTCATTGATTGGACAAAAGGCCAACGAGATAGAAGTTTTTTTGGTGAAGGAATTGTCGCACATGTTTCGGCCGCCGATCCCGTTGAAAAAAATCTTCAACAGTTGATGGCCAAGCATGCAAAAAAATTAGAGCTCGAACACGCCATTGGTGGAAGTTATCTATGTATTGAGGGTCCGCAGTTTTCAACTCGTGCAGAATCTCAAATTTACAGATCTTTTGGTGCCAGTGTTATTGGCATGACAAATGTTCCGGAAGCATATTTGGCGAAAGAGGCAGGGATGGCCTACGCCACTGTTGCAATGGTCACAGACTATGACTGTTGGAAAGAAGAGCACTGTACAGTTGATGAAATCATGAAAGTGATGAAGGACAACAATCAATCAGCACAACAACTACTTAAATCACTTCTTCCAGACTTAAGTGAAGCAGGTCTAGAATTTAAAAAAGAAAATGCGATTGGTGTTATGACTCCTGTTGAAAAGTTAAATGCCCAACAAAAAGAAATTTTGGATGTCTTACTCAAATAATTGAGGTTGTTTTGGAATATAAAGAGCATTACTCAGTTTTAAAAAATGAATGTATTTTCCAGTTTCGTGAGGTTCAAAAGTTTCAAAGTGAAAACGAGCAGATGGAATTACTTTTTGCAGATTTAACTTTTGGAGCGGGTGGACATAGCTTTGCGATTTTAGAAGAGATTGAAAACTCCAAAGTGTATGCTACAGATCAGGATCCGGAAGCAATTGAAAATGGAACCAAGCAAATTGAGGCCAGGCAACTGCAATCCAAAATCGATCTATTGCATATTAACTTTGAGGAGTTTGCTCATAAAATGAGCACGAACCTTTCTTTTGAAGGTCTTGATGGTATTTTAATAGACTTAGGTGTTTCAAGTCATCATTTTGATAAACCTGATCGGGGCTTTTCTTATCGTTTTGATGCACCCTTAGATATGAGAATGAATCCAAACTCTGGAGATCCTAGTGCCGCTGATCTATTGCGTGATTTGAGTGAAGAGGAATTGATAAAGGTTTTTCAAGACTATGGTGAAGAGAAGCTCTCTACTCGAATAGCTGAAAAAATTTGTGAGCAAAGAAAGACGGCGCCAATTAAAACAACCGGAGAGCTTGAGAACCTGATCTTTCACTGCTATCCAAAGAAATGGAGACATGGGAAAACCAACCCTTCTACTCGAGTTTGTCAAGCGCTTCGGATCGCAGTGAATCGTGAGTTAGATGTTTTAACTCGCGCTCTATGTGAGCTTCCTCCTCTGTTGAGACCTGGTGGTAGGCTTTGTATCATTAGCTTTCACTCGCTAGAGGATCGTTTGGTGAAGCACTACTTTAGGAGAATTGCGCGCAAGGAAATCGAGTTGACTGGTGAGTATAAAGTTTTAACCAAGAAACCAATTCTTCCAAGTGCAAAAGAGCTTGAAGAAAATAATCGATCGCGAAGTGCAAAGTTGAGAGTTTTACAAAGGCTTTCATAAATATGTGGAAATCCTAAATTAAAAGGGATAAAATCAACTATACCCATATATCAAGGAGTGATTATGGCACGCTCGACAAGGAAGTCGAAAAAAGATGATCTTGCCATCTTTGCGCGTTTAAAATCAATTTTTACCAGTACTCAGGGCTTCCCTATCTTTTTAACATTAACTGTTTTGGCCGTAATGTTTGTTTTGTTTCGAATGAAAAGTGTTGAAATGGACTACCAATTGGCGGACATCAATAGAGAGGTAGATCAAGTGACACTTTATAATAAAGAATTAAAAGCGCAAAGAGCACAACTGCTTTCTGTTAACCGGCTAAGAGAGTTGGCCTCTCGTCATAACTTTAAGCAACCGCGGAAAGATCAAATTATTGTTGTTCCCTAATTGGAAAATATAGCAAATGGAAAAGGCAGAAAAAATTAGATTTAAAATAATTTTTGGGCTATTTGCTGTGGCCTTCCTTGCTATTATTGGAAAAGCATTTAAAGTTCAAATAATTGACGGAGAAAAACTGACTCAAAAGTCTAGTAATCAATTTTTTAGACAGAGTACAATTTTTCCAAGAAGAGGCGTGATCTATGATCGAAATGGACACCCTCTAGCACTAAATGTTCAAACCTATAGTATTTTTACAATTCCAAGAAATCTAGATGCGAACTTCTCGTCGCTTAAAGAATTAGAAGCAATTGTTCCAGAGCTTGATTTCGAAAGAACAAGGTCTAGAATCGGTGAGAGATCACGTTTTACATGGCTTGCAAGAAAAATCTCTCTAAACCAAGAGCAAGTTGATGCGATTGAACATCTCTCTGGAATTCATATCGAGGCAGTTCCAAAAAGGCTATATCCAAACAATCAATTGTCAGCTCAAATATTGGGGTTTGTTGGAGTGGATAATGTCGGTCTTGCTGGTCTTGAGCACCGATTTGATAAGGAGTTAAAAGGAAAGCCAACAATATTACGATACATAATTGATAATCGTGGTAGACCGGTAAAGTTTGAAAGTCACCAGGTAGAAACGGGCAACAATGATGTTCATTTATCAATTGATAAAGATATTCAGTTCATTGCTGAAAAACATTTAAAAGCTGCGGTTAAAAAATTTGATGCAGACTCCGGAGGTGTCGGAGTTATGCATGCGAATACAGGTGAAATCTTGGCAATGGCCAACTACCCAAGCTTTGATCCAAATCATCCACATTTGATACCAAACAGTGTTCACAGGCTTCCATTTGTAACTGATCCTATTGAGCCTGGATCAACGTTTAAAACTTTTACAATTGCATCTGCTTTGGAAAATAATGTCGCAAGAGAAGATACAAACTATTACTGCGAAAGAGGTCAGCTTAGAGTTGGTAATCACATAATTAGAGAAGCCGAATCAAACAGATCCTATGAGTGGCTCTCGGTTTCTGAAATCCTTAAGTATAGTTCAAATATCGGAACGACTAAGATTGCATTTGATTTAACATACCCTAAGTTGAAAAAAACTCTATTAGACTTTGGCTTTGGAGAGAGAACCGGAGTAGAGCTGCCGGGTGAGTCTCGGGGAATCTTCTTGCATCAAGACAATGTATCGCCTTTGAGTCTAAGTAATGTAAGCTTTGGACAAGGGTTGGCAACTACAGGTGTACAAATGTTGGCCGCCTATGCGGCAGTGGCAAATGGGGGCTACTATGTAGAGCCAACAATAATTAGAAGAAATCACGACGATGAAGAAGTGCCAAAGCGAAGGATTATATCAGAACAAACGGCACAAACACTACAAGACATGCTTGTTGGTGCTGTAGAAAGTGGTACAGGAAGAAACGCAATGGTTCCCTATTTCACAATCGCAGGAAAAACCTCTACGGCCCAGAGAGCTTCTCCTAGTGGTGGATATGACGGTTATATCCCAGGTTTCGCAGGCTTTCCCGTCGGTGTTAATGATCCGTTTGTCATTGTCGTTTATATAGACAATCCAAAAGAAGAGAGCATTTATGGAAATAGAGTTGCGGCACCTATTTTCAGAGAGATTGCGCAACATATTTTATATAACTCTCAAGAATTTAAAAATGTTGACCTTGCGACAAACCTTTTAAACGACCAAACGAGATCTGATCGTGTTCAAGTTCGCCAGGCGGCAAGTCGCCACATGGGAAGTGGTAGAGTGCCAAACTTTGTTGGATTAGATCGAGTATCAAGTGGCCGTTTGGCGAATGAATATGGGCTAAAAATAGAGCATCGTGGTATTGGAGTTGTATCTAAACAAGAGCCGCGAGCTGGAAAACCCTTTACTAGAGACACGATCATTAATCTGAGGTATTCTCCTCCACAGTTTGATTAGTAAACTTTAAAAAATGGTTTAATTATGAGTTCGCAAAATTTGCGAAAAGAACTTCAGGCCTATATTGAGAAACATGGTAAATCACCTCATGTGACGACGAATTTGCAACTTGCTAAACCTAACTCTATTGTCTTTTATAAGCTTGATGAAAGTAAAAAATCTCAAGGTCTTTTTTGGGAAAGATTCAATAAAACTTCGAATAAAGAAATTGCTCTACTGGTATCGAATGTAAAACCTTCGGGATATGAGGGAGCATTTTGTTTAGTTTCACCTTCGCAATTTTTAAATGCTCAAAAAGTTATAGCTGATAAAATATATGGAAAACCTTCGCAAAAAATCATTGGTGTTACGGGGACAAATGGAAAGACAACAGTTGTAGACATGATTCGACAAATTGCGGTCTTAAATAAACTTAAAATTGCTAGCTTGGGAACATTGGGTTTGTTAGATGCGAATGGAAGCGTTATTGAAGATTTGGGTGCAACATCACCATCATATTTAGATTTAAGAAGATTGCTCGCTGAAAATGAAGATGTATTTGATTTTCTTGTATGTGAAATAAGTAGCCATGCTTTGGAACAAGATCGATTGTTTGATCTTGAATTAGATGCCGCTGGTTGGACGAGTTTTTCTCAGGATCATCTAGATTACCATAAGACAATGGAGCAATATTTCATTTCGAAACTTAAAATTGTAAATAAAGTCTGCGAGTCGGGAAAATTATTTTTACCTCAACGTGAAGAAAAGCTTGTCGACAAAGTAAAGGCCGCCTCGAGTTTTCCTGTAGAGATAGCACCAATACTTGGTGAAAAGCTTTATGATTCTTCCTCACCTTTTTTTCAATGCCATTACAATCAGTCCAACTTTGAATTAGCATTTGCCATTTCAAGCGATGCTTTTAAGCTCGATTGCTCTGCGAGTGAAGTATTGCAAAAAATAAAGTCTCCGGCCGGAAGATTTGACACGGTTAATGTCAATGGAGGTTTTGCGATTATTGACTATGCTCATACACCCGATGCTATTCAAAATATTTGTTTATCAATTCAAAAAACATGGTCTGATAAGAAATTGCTAACAATTGTTGGTTGCGGTGGTAATAGAGATAAAACAAAAAGACCCGTGATGGCGAAGGTCGCTTTTCAAAACTCTAATGGAGTTATTTTTACTAGCGATAATCCGAGAGATGAGAAGCCTCAAGAAATAATCGACGAAATGTTATTTGGAGTTAGCAATTGGTCAAAGCTTTCCAATGTTCATGTTGAGGTAGAAAGAGAAAAGGCCATAAATTTAGGCTTAAAGCTCTTAAAGAGCGGTGAGTTTAATATCTTGCTTATTGCTGGCAAAGGCCATGAAAATTATCAAGAGATTAAAGGTCAAAAAATAGATTTTTCCGACAAAGAAATTGTTTTAAGGGCAAAAGATGAAAGTTGATTTTTTATTTAGGCCAAATTGTATTGTTAGAACCATCAACGATAAAAATATCGAGCGAGATAAGGAAATTAAAATCATCACAGACTCTAGACTTGAGCTCTCTGGTTCGGCCTTTTTGGCGCTTAATGGTGAAAAGTTCAAAGCTGGTAAGTTTGCTAGTCAGGCCTTGAAAAAAAAAGCTTCGGTTGTAATAATCGATACTAGCGAGGAGTATCTAAGTGAGAGCGATTTATCACAAGCTCCAAACGATACATGTATTATTTTTGTAAAAGACACTCTTGTTTACTTTCAAGAATTGGCGAAGATTTATTCTTCTGCATGGAAGCAAATGAGAACAGAAAACTTCTTAATTGGTCTAACTGGTTCTAACGGTAAGACTTCGACAAAAGAAATACTCAACTTCTTAATGAACTCACTTCATCCAGGAAAAGTTCACTGCACGAAGGGTAATTTAAACAATCATATTGGAGTACCGATTACTTTATGTGAGCTTTCCGATGAGCATCGAGTGGGCATCATTGAAATGGGAACGAACTCACCAGGAGAAATTGATCTCCTATCTGATATTGTTTCACCTGAGGCGGGACTAATAACAAATATTGGGCCAGCACACCTTGAAAAGCTTGTTGACCTTGAGGGAGTTTATGACGAAAAGTCTGGACTCTATCGCCACTATTCCCAAAATTCACATAAATTAGTTTTTGTTTGCGATATGAATGATGAATTCTTGCGACGCCTAGGAAGCATGTCTGATACCTATCCTTACAGAGAAGGTAAAGATACAAGTTTAGAGGAAGGAGAATATTTTATTGACCAAGACGATATTCATTTTCGCTTTAATGGTAAGCTCTATCACTTTAAAAATAATTATATAAGCTCGTATCACAATAAGAAAAATTTGATGGCCTCATTGTATCTTGTCCTTAATCTTTATCCTGATCGAGCTGAAGAGATTATTAAAATTGCTCAAGAGGCAAAACTACCCGAAATGAATCGAGGTAGTTATATCCAAAAAAATGGCATTCAAATTTTTGCAGATGCTTATAATGCAAATCCTGCATCCATGATGGCCTCACTTGAAAGCTTTGTCGTTGAGTTCAAAAAAAATATATCAAAAGAAAGTGAAGAGCATGTCGCCTTTGTTATAGGTGACATGAATGAATTGGGAGAGCGAGAAAAGTACTATCACACGTTAATCGCAGGAAAGTTAAAACAAAATGTGGAAAACCTCATAAAATATTCTCCAAAATTGAAAATTTCCATTTATTTTGTGGGAAGGATGGCCACGGTTTATGGCGAAGGCTTTAAGCTAAAAAGCGTTGAGGCCAAAAAATATAATTCAACTGATGAGCTTATTAAGACGGAAATGAGCTCTAGTAATATAAAAGATTGGAATTGGGTGTTTTTAAAGGCTTCTCGTTCTTTACAATTAGAGAGATTGCTCGATATATTTGATGCGTTAGAAAGATAAGTTATATGTAAAGAATTTCGCATGCAATGACGCGTCGTAACTTCTCTAGTTGAGAGATTAATTATGCTCTATCACCTTCTTTATCCCCTAAGCGAAGATATCGCCATCTTTAATATATTCCGATATATCACCTTTCGCTCTCTTGTGGCCTTTTTGTGTGCCGCCATCGTTTCAATATTTTGGGGAAGATACTTCATCGATTTCATGAAAAAAAAACAATTTGGACAA
>SKIL01000078.1 GCA_007116425.1 Bacteriovoracaceae bacterium
CCGCCAAGTCGATGTATCAAATCATTTATTTTCCCCAATACCTCGGGAACAAAATCTGAGTCGTGAAGCGAAGGAGTGTCGTCACAAAGAAAGACTCTTGTTTTGTCTTTATAGTCATAAACAGCGGGCAGAAAAAAACCGCTTTTAAACCGCTTTTCACTTTTTAAGTAGGTGTATCCTGTCGCCCACTCAATTCCACGAACACCTTTATCACCGTTAGCATTTCCAAGTGTTGCAGAAGTAAATAAAACGGAATGCGAGTTTTCAAGAAGGCCATCATGAAGCACCTTCCCCACATCAACTGGTGAACATTGAATATTGACTCCATAGCGTTCATGAAATGCCATTGAGCACGCATGATCATCAGGTGAAAGTAGGGCCATATCTAAAGCGCTATATATATCTTGCAAAGAAGAAACAAACGTTTCAAAGCGACCATAGGCCGTCACCATTTTATCGTCCTCAAAGTCTTTGACTTCCCATCGTGAAAGATAGGAAATAGTAGACTCAAGAAGATCAAAGACAATATTCTTAATGCTCTCTAGGTGGTTTAAAATCGCCTGAGAAACTTGGTCAAGACCTCGATGCTTAGCACTCATCATTGGCGCCTCATTCCAATACAAGTCGGTGTAACGAGGTCGACGCTTAAAGTAAGACTCCACAAGCTCAAGAGTTGGTGCGAGATGGTCTCGTAACATTGAAGCAGCAAGATCAACTTTATCTTGTATGGATCGAATAACTCCAGAGCTTGCACCTTGAGACTCTTCAGTCTGAGCAAGGAGATAAAAAAGTGAACCAATTCCTTGACGGGTATTTAAGTTCTTTTGCAATTGCTTTAAATCATCGGAAGAAACTTCATATCCATAGGCCCGAGTCGCTTCTTGTTCAATTTTATGCGCCTCATCTATAATGATTGAACTCGGCCGTGGAAAAGATCTAGGCCACTGAAACATAAGGGAATGATTTCCGACAATAACCTTTGCCTCTTTTGCCTTTCTAAGACCCTGGAGATAAGTACAATCTCCTTTGAAGGGACATTTGTGACCAGTACATGAGCGAAAATCAACGGCGACCTCTCTTTCTCTTTTGTCAAAAGCCTCCAGTTTTTGTTTGTAAATATAAGGTAAGTCGGCCCTTAAAAATGGCCTTCGCGGAGATTGAGTATTGAGAAAAAATATCCACTCAAAAAAGACATTTGTAAATGCCTCACCAAAGGCCGGGTCATCCTGAGCTAAGATCTCTCCACCGGAAAACAAATCAATATTTTTTCCAGATGAACTTTCGTCGCTGGAAACGGTAAAAACTTCATCAGAATTGTCTTCACTCGAGCGAAAGAGCATCTCACATAAGTGATTTTGAGACCCAACGAGACTAACGATAGGAAAGTCTTTCGGAGAGAGCTCTAAAAGACGATACAGCTGGGGAACATCTTTACTCATGGCCTGTTCTTGAAGAGTTTTTGTCCCCGTCGCTACCAGAACCTGCTCCCCTTCATTTAAAGCATAGAGAGAGGCCGGTAAAAGGTAGCCCAATGTTTTACCTGTTCCAGTCGGAGCTTGAACAAGTGCATGCACGCCATTTTTAAGCGCTTGTCCGACACGTAAAGAGAGAACCTCCTGACTTTCTCGATACTGATAGCCGCTAAAACGCTCTTGCATGGCCTCAGTATGGCGAAAGATCGATTTAATATTCTCGCCACTAAATTCATGAGAGAAATGGTGTTGGAAGCGATTCTCAGATTCTCCCTGCTTAACACTCGTATGGGTCGATTCCGATTGGCCTAAACTAAAAGTTTGCTCTTCATAAATTAAAAAGCTTTCTCGGGCCCTCTCACAAGCTTCCTCTAAGTCCCAACCATCATACTCTTTAAGACCACTTGCGATCTCTTCAAGTTGCTCAAAGTCCATTTGCAAAAATTTTCCCATCCAAGAGTTGGCAAGTTTATTTTGCTCGAGCAAAGTCATAAGAGTGATGGATCGCAGGCGATCTTGCTTTAAATGCCAAGCCCCAACTAACATAACCTTTAATAAGTCGACACTATCTGCGAGTCCTCGGTGTTGTTCAGATTCAGCAATTTTCCACTCGGTAATAAAATTCTCTAGCCTAAGGGAAGAAAACCACGGGGCCAACAGTCCGAGTAAATAAAGCGTGTCTACATATTGTTCTGAGTTTTCAAAGCTCTCTCGGTGAGCGTCGAGAGGCCTAAAGGTTGAATCCAAAAAAGATGCTTCAAAGTCTGCATTATGCGCTAAAAGATGATGGCCATACAGCTCCTGCACGTTTTGAGAAATCTCTCTCCATGCTGGGGCCTTTTTTATTTGAGAGGCCTGAATTCCAGTAAGCTTTTGAATGAACTGAGACATCGGGCGCTCTGAAAAAACGAGAGACTCATAGGTTCTCACTAGTTTTGTGCCATCAAATTGCAAATATCCAACATCAATGATCTCATCATAATTGGGATCAACTCCAGTCGTCTCAATATCGATAACTGCCCACTTCCCAAGATCAATTTGGTTTATCTTATTTGCTCCTTGCGCCATCACCATCTCCCTTCGGCCTTTCTCTACATTTTCTTATTCGAACAGATTTCATTGAATAAGCACACTCTTTGAATTATTCTTCGCTCACTTTATAATTACATTTTGACTAGGTCGAGACATGAGCAGTGCACTATTTTTTCAGTTACAATCTTTTGCCATCGTTTGTTTAATGCTTTTTGGCGTAAAAGTCGTCAAGGATGGCCTCAAGCGCAAACACATCCAGATTATGAGCGCTGCGATGATTTGGGATATTCTTCTCATCCTTCAAATCGAACTCTCTCGCTCAGCTGTCGCCACAGCGGCCCAACCAGTTGGGAACTCAATGATTCTCAACATCCACATCGCAATCGCCGTGAGTAGTGTTCTCCTCTACGTGCTGATGCTTATCAGTGGTCTTAAGCTTTTGGGGAAAATCCAGTTCCCACAGCAAAAAACAACAGCACAAATGATCCCTTTACACAAAAAACTTGGTATTCTGACTTTAGTCATGAGAATCCTCACCTTTGCAACCAGCTTTTACGCTGTTGCATAGAGTGCAATAAACTGAGCAAAAAAGGAAAATATAAATGGTTGATTTTACAGAACTAAAAGAATTCATCGAAACACAATTACCCGACTCAAGAGTAAAAATCAGCGACCTGACAGGAACTCGCGATCATCTTGGAATCCTTGTTATATCTGATGCATTTAAGGATAAAATGCTTATTGACCAGCATCAAATGATCATGGATATACTCAAGGAAAGACTTAAAAGTGAAATTCATGCCGTTCAGCTCAAAACGCTAACGGTTGAAAAGGCCAAAGCACAAGGGCTTTGGGAATAATATTGACCAATTAATAAGGAGCAATTTATGAGTGATAATAATCAAAACCCGTTTAATATTTTAGGTTCGGATAAAGTTCCTCAGCAAGGCGGCCAGGCCGTAACAGAAGAAAATACATCTGGAGACATTAACCAAAGAATTGAAGCACTCATTAGCTCTGCAGATATATTTCTATTTATGAAAGGCCAGCCTGAAATGCCACAATGTGGTTTTTCGGCCAATGTCGTAGCTATTCTCAACCGTCTTCAAAAGAATTATAAAACTTTTGATGTTTTATCAGACTGGGATATTCGCGAAGCTGTAAAAGTTTATTCTAACTGGCCGACATTCCCCCAACTTTATTACAAAGGTAAACTCGTTGGAGGAAATGACATTATTACAGAAATGTATGAAAGCGGAGATCTAGAATCTACTCTTGCATAAAAGATTCATCAAACTCAACGTTATGGTAAACCTTCTGAACATCGTCGTCGTCCTCTAGGGCGTCGACGAGTTTCATAAAAGTAGGAAAAGCATCTTTTGTAATCTCTTTCATTGTTGTCGGCAGTCTTTGTAGGCCGGCTTCTTTCGGTTCAATATTCATTTCCTGAAGTTTTTTCTGTAATGTCCCAAAATCTTCTAGGGCCGTCGTCACTGTGACATACTCACCATCAAACTCGACATCTTCAGCACCACCATCGATGAGCTCTAGTGTTAACTCATCTTCATCAAATTGATCGGCGCCCTCAAGAAGAAAAATTCCTTTGCGGTCAAAGAGAAACTCAAGACAGCCATCTTTACCAAGGCTTCCCCCGTACTTATTAAAATAAGAGCGCACATTACCCACCGTGCGAACGTTATTATCAGTTGTACACTCAACAAATATCGCCACCCCGTCTGGGCCATAACCCTCATAAGTGATCTCTTGAAAATTACCACCATCTTCACCAGATGCTTTTTTAATCGCGCGCTCGACATTATCTTTTGGCATATTTTGACCGCGAGCATTCTGAATAGCTAAACGTAGTCGAGGATTAGAGTCAGCATCAGGGCCACCGTTTTTAACCGCAACACTAATTTCCTTAATCAATTTTGAAAAAATCTTTCCTCTTTTTGCATCTTGTGCCCCCTTGCGGTGGCGAATATTGGCCCACTTACTATGACCCGCCATAATATTTCTCCTATTGAAAAGTAGCCTTATTTTTATGAATATCTAAACGATAAAAAGCAAGAGCTTTTTAGCTCAGTATTTTAAATTTCACACGTCTAAGAACAATGACACTCCCCACTCCCAATGCAGCAATGAGGCCAATAAACCAAACATGAAAAAAACCAATGAAGTGAAAGGCAAACAAAAACCCTGCGATCGGGAAATACAAGGCCTTGGCCACTCCCCTGACAATAAATTGGGCGCTTTCATACTTCAAAAACCATTGAGCAAGATTTGGCCCATATCTATAATACAGTCTAATGACAGACGTGCCAGGCCAACTCTTGGCCAAAAACTCATCTCGAAAATTTCTATAAAATCCAATGATCGGGTCATCTGTCTGAAAACCTGCTGTTAAAATAAAGCATGACTGCTCTTCAAGCAAAGCTTCGATTTCAAGCGGGCTTCCCGAGCGAGAGATAGAGAGTTCACTAGCAAAACCATAGCGGTTCACTAGGGCCATAGAGATATCGTAAGTTTGACCATTAGTTAAAGAGCGAACAGCGTAGCGCCCTTCAGGTTGAGCAAATTCATCGTCTAGGCGCAAGCGAGTCGCCCCTAAGTCGAGAGCTTCTCTCAGAGTCCGTGTCACGGTTCCTTGGCCGGTGGTATTATAATCAATAATCATAGTTTGATGGCGCAAAGAAGATCCCATCTGATTAATACTTTGCCCACCACTAAACTCTAGAAAAAGCCTACCATCTCCTCTGTTGAGTTGATTGATTGAAAGAGAGCCTGTAGGAACTCGATCACTAAGCCTAAACTCATAAAAAATACCGTTTGTATAATTGTCGAGACTTATTTGATCACCGATAGAGAGGTCTTCATCTGTTGCAAAAAAGTAAACTAAAAAGTCACGTTGGCGATTTCCATCGGAAGAATTTAAAAAGTTGTCGCAGGTATTTGAGACGGTATTACAGGCCTGTCCAAAATTAAAAGTTAAATTGGTCAATCTCTCAATATCTCCCGTCGGGATTGAGCTTGGATTCGCAATCAACGGAACGACAAAATAGTTTCCATCACTACGAATCGCCGCTCGCGGGATGAGGGGATCATCTGAACTATTGTTTGTAATCTCAACAGCAAAGCGAATGGCGAGATTAATATCCGAAGCAGACGCTTCAGGCATCCCCGCAGGATTCTCAAGTATGACATAATCCCTTTGATTAGGTCCTCCCCCATCGGAATAAACAGGGACATAACCCCTAAAAGGCGAACTTGATGAAGTTCCATCTCCACTTGAGGGAAAAACTTCAATAGACTGCAAAGAGCTTGTATTGCGACCGACACTTAATCGATACTCTGGCTCGGCGATACTGTCGGGTGAAAAGTCATACACTCTCACTCGCTGAGAAAAGACATCGAAAGAGAAGAAGCAAGCAAAAAGTATGATTGCGAGTTTAGTATTAGTCATCGGTTTATTGTCTCGTATTTTGACCATATAAGTCAACGTCTTGTCTGGCCAAGTTAAGCCTAAAGGCCTATTAATGCTTATTATAACGCTCACAATTAAGCTAACTGGAGACCGATATGATTTTTTTTAGGCCGCCTCTAACTTTGACAGCAATCACAGTTAGTTTACTCCTTTTGGCAGGTTGTTCTTTTGATCCCTCAAAGTCAGAAGACAAGGCAAATGTAGTGCAGAGCATGGCCCAAAGTTTTGCCCAAAAACATCCTGATGTTGCTCAAATTGGCCCCGGCCAATTAAAAAGTTGGAAGCAGTTAACAAACGATCAGTTTACACTTCTGATTGTAGATGTAAGACCAAACGAGGAGCGTGTTGTTTCCACTATCCCAGGGGCCATATCCCTCGATGACTTCATTCAGCTTAGACTCGACAGAAGCGCTCCTGAAGAAGAGGTACGAATTGTATTTTACGACACTATAGGACTAAGAAGCACAAATACTTGGTTAGATTGGGGACAAAGGCTTCAATTTCTCCACTCAAATATCAGGGCCTATAACCTATTGGGGGGGATACTTGCCTGGACTCATGAGCAAGGAGAGCTTCGCAATAATGAGGGCGTGGAAACCTGGCGAGTACATATTGGTTCAGAGGCCTGGAACCTCCTTCCAAAAAATTATCAGGAGGTTTTCTAATGTCTGGTGAAGTCGTCAATATAAATGGAGAGATTTTTTGCGACCAAACACTTTCCCAAGCTAAAGTTTCAGTTTTCGATCGCGGGTTTTTATTTGGTGATTCCGTCTACGAAGTCACAGGTACATATAGCGGCGTTATTTTTAAAATTGATGAACACTTAGATCGTCTCTGGAAATCATCTTCACGAATTGGAATGGATATTCCCTTCACCCGTAATGAAATTATTTTTGAAATTGAAAAAACACTTAAAGCACTCAATAAGGACTCGGCATATATTCGCCTGATTATCACTCGAGGAGAAGGTGAAATCGGTCTCGACCCAGGGCTTGGCCAGCAATGTAATATGGTTATCATCACGCGAGAGTTCCCTGAGAACCCCAGCTGGTGGTACGATAAAGGCGTAGAGATGATCATTGCGGACATACAGCGCACACCAAAAGAAGCCGTTGATCCCAATGTGAAGTCAGGTAACTACCTTAATAACGTTCTCGCCTACTCAGAAGCTCGCAAGCAGGGTGCTTTTGATGCAATCATGTTAAATCGTGACGGGCACGTCACAGAGGGGACGACAAGTAATATCTGGATTGTTGAAAAGGATCGCCTAATTACTCCTCCAGTCAAGGCCGGGCTACTTGAAGGAATTACAAGACAAACTCTGATCGGCCTATGTCGAGAAGAAAATATCGGCTTAAGTGAGGAAAATTTTGGCCCAGATCGCTTACTTGCGGCCCAAGAATGCTTTTTAACATCTAGCACAAAGCAACTTGTCCCGATTACGAAGATCAATAAAAAACCCATAGGATCAGGGCTCCCGGGTGACACAACTAAGAAATTATTAAAAATATACCGCAAACATGTTGACGAATACGTAAAAATGAGGAGAATCTCCCAAAATCACGTTTGACAACCGACGTTGGAGTTGATAAAAGTAGCGCTCCTAACTTGTCGATTGTGCGACTAATTAAATGTTTGAGCTGAGGTTATCATGGCAAAAAGTACTACTGGAAAGAGTCGTTTTAAAGTACAGCGCGCTCTAGGTTTAGAGCTTCCTGGACTAGGAAAAGGTGGCGCCCTTGAACGTCGTCCATACGGACCGGGTGTTCACGGTGGAAAAAGAAAGAAAATTTCTGACTACGCTGTTCGTCTAAGAGAGAAGCAAAAGCTTCTTTACCACTACGGACTAAGAGAGAAGCAACTTGTAAACTCTGTTAAAAAAGCGAAAAAAGTTAAAGATAGAGCTTGGATGGAAACGCTTATTATTAATCTTGAAAGCAGATTGAATAACGTTCTTTTCCGTTTAAACTTTGCACCTTCTGTTCCTGCTGCAGCTCAAATGATTTCTCATGGACAAGTTTTAGTGAACGGAAAAAAAGTTGATGTTTCTAATTACGTTGTAAAGGTTGGAGATGAAATCTCTCTAAGTGAAAAAGGTTATAATAACCAACTTTACAAGCAATCAGTTGAATCTCCTCGTATGTCAGCAGTTCCTGCATGCTACAAGGTAGAAGGCTCAGAGAAAAAGAAAGCAACAATGGTTGAAAGACCTCTTCCTTCAGACATTCCTTTTGAATTTGAAGGTCAGCTTGTGATTGAGTACTACTGGAAAGTTAAGTAAGAAAATATTTAAGATATTTTATAAAATTGAGGCCTTCGTCAAGAAGGCCTTTTTTTTGAGCTCAGATTAATTCAAAGCATCCCTAATTGCAGTTGAAGAAATATGCTCATACGGATGAGAGTTCAACAGATCAATTTTAATACTGGGATAAAGAGAATGAATCTTTTCTTTTTGTTCCAATAAAGCAGCTTTCTCTATTAACCTTGGAACAACATAAACTCTATCTACGACTTGTAACAAAGACTCTACATTAGTCCATTTAAGAAGACCTAAAAAAGTATCGGCCCCCAATAAAAGACTTTTCTTATTCAAAGAAAAACTTGGAAACCACTTCACTGTGGGATTTCCCTTTGGCATCCCCCAAAAGCCAGGAAATATTCCATACGGAGTATCCTTCAAAATACAACAAATCTCCTTAAACCTTTCCCAATACTTTTGATCAATTTGCGAACTCTGATCCTTCCAGGGGTTTGAGTCAGGGACAACAATAATAGAGTCATCGGGACACAAGTTTAAACATTCTGAATGACCTTTATGCCATGGATAAAAGCTTCCTCCAAAGAAGATTACTTTTGAATCATTTTTCAAAAACTGAAGATCTTTTGCCATTAAATGCGGCAAAAGAATTTCAGACTTCTTTGAATAAAATTCACCCCAAAAAAGCCCTAATGCCCAACATAAATAGGCCCCTTGCCCCAATGAGATATCCTGCCCTTCGATCAGTTCAATTACAGGAACGTAAGGCCTTTCCCTCCGCAGAACTAAATCACACCCAAGCAAATGGTAAACCGGGATATCATAGGAGGAAACATTGATTTCACCCATATATGTCGCTGTTTTTAATAAATTTTCAGCAAACTCATAGGGATAAAAAATATTTCCTTTTTCGAACTGAACTAAAGAGAGTTGATCTCCAGAGCCTGTGAAAATAATAAGCCGGTGTGACGCTTGCTTCACTTCTTTACTCCGAAGTCATTAATTAAAGCCTAAAATTTGATATATAAGAGCCTAACATATCGAAATCCCAATGCATAGAAATGGAATTCTCATTGAGTAAAAAATACCAAAAGGATTTACCGCATGGCGACATTCGGATAGAATTTCGCTCATGATTCACGGTCGAATACTAATCTATTTACTACTGACAGTCTGCCTTACCGGACCATTAAAGCTGCTTGAGGCAGCAGATACAGATGCGTTATCCCAAATCAGAAAGATATCAAAGTCAGAATACTTTGTAGGCGAAGGCCATAATTACGAGATATTTCTCCACGACTTCAATAGCTTAACTTATTTGATTGAAGCTTTAGGATCATTAATAGAAACACGTATGGCCAATAATATACCCCTAAACGGTTATGAGTTAAACCTGATGGGAGAATCAATTAAGGCCTATTTACATTTAACAACCCAAGCAAAGGGCAAAATATACGGCCTTCGCAAACTTCGATCTGAGCGCTACTCTCCTGTACTCTTTCAGGACCCTCAAAATTATTTACACGATTTGAAAGAGGTTAAACTTCGTGCAAAAAAGGTTGAGACGACTCAGCTGATCTTTTCCGCATATTTCTCCCATCAACAAATCCGACTAGCAATCGAAGGTCAAGCAAAATGGGAAGGAAACGGTATCGCCAATATTAGATCGAGAGCACAAAGAATTGTCTCCAGAGATCAAGTTTTACTTCTTAGCGACTCCTATCGCTCTCTCGTTAGTAATCATAGAAAGCTGTTGAAAGACCAAGACTCTCGAGTTCAAACACTTGCAGAGAGTTTTTTTGAACTTGATAGCTATCAATACTACATTCTTAAAAGAGATCTTGATGCTTATACAAATTTAGATAGTGTTATAACAAGAACAAATGACCGTCTTGCTCAGGGGTTTGATGGATTAACACGAATACTTTCTTGGGGGTTTGGCTCCATAGCTGGAAATATTCAATGGCGAAGTGGTTATCTAAAAAATAATCAAGAACTTCTCGACATGATGAATAGTGAGCTTAAGCCTTTTGATATTCTGTTTGAAAAAAAGAAGTTTCTCCTCACGGACAAAACTATTCCTGGTCACTGGGGCCATGTGGGTATATGGATCGGAACAGAGGAACAGTGGAGAACACTAGGAATTTGGGATAACCCTAAGTTAGCTTACTTTCAAGAAATGATCGAACAGGGCCATTATATCTTCCAAGTAAGAAGATGGGGCATTGAATTTGATACGGCAGAAACTTTTTCTAACCTCGATGAAATCGCGGCCCTGAGAGTAAGTAATCTGGTAGATCCAAGTTATATAAATGAGCAGAGGGCGATTGAGATTTTTCAACGTCTAGAAGATCAAGTTGGTAAAAAATATGACTTTGCTTTTGATGCCATGGCGACAAATAGAATTATCTGTACCGAACTGATTACTTTGGCCTATGGCCCAATTGAGTGGCCGAGTGACAAACAGCTGGGAAGATATACAATCACACCAGATCATATGGGAAGACTTTTACTTTATAAAAACTCCCCTCTAGAGTTTGTATTCTACGCCACAGCAGAGAGTGATAAAGTATTGGTAAAATACACCAAAAGAGATTTCGCAAGAGAGCTAAACTTTTTTGAAAATAAACATGACGGACTTTTCTATGAAAAAACTCAAGAATGTGAAAATAATAACAGAAGAAATAGGGGACAAACTCGAGTCGACAGAAGATGC
>SKIL01000343.1 GCA_007116425.1 Bacteriovoracaceae bacterium
AAAAATAATGAGGCTCACTACCACTAAAGTTCTTAGAGCATGCAAATAAAAAAAAGCTCAAAAATAATAAATTTAGCTTGGTATAAAACATAAAAAACTCCTTCAAATACAGACTTTTCTGTAAATGAAGAGATATCTCAGAGTTTTTTAATTATCACTTTATAAACTTAAAATTTAGCAGAAATTTTAAAAATGAAACAAGTGGTATTCAAGCACCAAAACCCTTTAATTTCTCACCACCAAGAACATGGAAATGAGTATGAAAAACAGTCTGTCCAGCGTTTGGGCCCAAGTTTGTCACGACTCTATAACCATCACTTTCAAGACCTTTTTCTTGTGCCACCCTGGTAATCGCTTGAAAAATATCGGTGATCTGTTGAGGATCCTGTGACATGGCCGAAATATTTTCAGTATGCTTTTTATGAATAAAAAGCCAATGGATTTTTGCCATAGGAGAGATATCTTCAAAAGCATAGACATTTTCATCTTCATAAACTTTTTTAGAAGGAATTTCTCCTGCAATAATTTTGCAGAAAAGACATTCTTGCATAGCTCTCTCCTAGTTACTATTTACTCGCTTAATTGAAGCTCCCAACTTTAAAAATTTTTGATCAAGCTTCTCATACCCACGATCTAGATGGTACACACGCTGAATTTCAGTTTCACCCTCTGCTGCCAAAGCGGCAATAATTAAGGCCGCACTCGCCCTAAGATCTGTACACATGACAGGTGCAGCACTTAACCCTGGAGAGGGTTTAATAAATGCAGACCTTCCCTCGAGATCAATCAGCGCATTCATTCTTATGAGTTCAGGAACGTGCATAAAACGATTTTCAAAGATATTTTCAACAATTATAGATGAGTCTTTTGCAGTCGTCATTAAGGCCATCATTTGGGCCTGTAAATCGGTCGGAAACCCTGGATAAGGAGCAGTTTCAACTTTCGTTCCACTTAAAGTAGATTGTTTAACTGTTATACTATTGTCGCTTGTCTCTATATTTGCGCCCATCTCACGCAATTTTTCGATCACGAAATCAATATATTTAAAATTAATTCCAGTTAAAGTAATTTCTGAGCCAGTTGCAAGTGCGGCCATGAGGTACGTTCCGGCCTCAATACGATCTCCAATCGCCTCGTATTCAGTTGCTGAGAGGTGTTCAACTCCTTCAATTTCGATTCGAGAGCTACCATGGCCTTTCACCTTTGCTCCCATCGAATTTAAAAAGTTACCCAAGTCTTCTATTTCAGGCTCCATTGCAGCATTTTCAATAATCGTTGTCCCGCTTGTAAAAACTGACGCCATCATTAAGTTCTCAGTCGCCCCAACAGAAGGGAACGCCAAAGGAAGAGTACATGCTTTTAGAGAGCTCGCTTCGGCGCGAACGTAGCCACCCTTCAAATCAATTTTCGCTCCCATTTTCTTCAAATTGTCCAAATGAAGATCAATCGGACGGGTCCCAATTGCGCAGCCTCCAGGGAGAGAGACTTCGGCCTTGCCCTCACGAGCAAGCAGAGGACCCAAAACAAAGATCGAGGCACGCATCGTTTTTACTAAATCATATGTGGCGGAGAAAGATGCCAATGTTGGAGTGTATAGCTCTGTCCACTCTCCCTCTTGAGTTATTTGAGTGCCAAGTTTCTCGAGAAGGCTTAACATTGTTTTTATATCCCTTAGTTCGGGAATATTTTTGAGGCGAATTCTTTCTTTTGAAAGTAGACATCCGGCCAGAATTGGCAAGTACGCATTCTTGGCACGAGAAATATGAATTTCTCCAGAGAGTTTTGCCGGTCCATTTATTATGAGTTTATCCATTTTTGCGCTTCCATGTAAAAAACCTGGGACGTCCAGTGTAGTCATTTATAATTTCTGTATTTTCTGAGTCTAGACCATAACTTTGGGCCAAATCTCTTAACGACTCTAAATGGTGTTCATGGCCTTCCATGATAAACATTCCACCAGGCCTTAATTTATTTTCGACCTGTTGAAAAAAAAGGGCAAACCATTGATCGTATTCTTCATCTTTTAAATAAAGTGCTGAATGTGGCTCCAGTTGATCCACTTTATGATGAACTAATTTGCGATCATATTTTTCTTTAATATATGGAGGGTTTGAAACAATTAAATCAAAAAGACGATGATCTTCTGTGTACAAACTTCCCATCCGGTCTGAAATAATCCATTCGACATGATGCTTAGGACTCATTCTATATTTGAGGTTAAAATGATTTTTTTTCGCTACGGCCAGTGCCAGCGGTGAAATATCGAGCCCTACAGCAAAACATGGGCAATCAACTTCTTGTAAAATAGACAAGAGAATATTACCACTTCCAGTACCAATATCTGCGATTGAAAAAGTATCCTGCTCTTTTGACTTACTTTTCAGATAGTTTACAGCAATCTCAACCAGTATTTCAGTTTCGCTACGAGGAATCAGAACATCTGGCGTTACCCGAAACTCACTCTTATAAAAGTAGGACTGGCCTGAAATGTATTCAAGCGGAATACCTTTTTTAAGATATGAAAAGAAAGTGTTTAACGGGTGTGAAGCTCCTTCAAGATAGCAGTCTTTTAAAATCTCTCGACGCTCAACAGGTCCTTTAGACCATGAACTTTCAAACTCTTGAATAAGCCTTTCAAAAGTAATCCCTGGATAGAGCTCTGACAAAGAATCAATGTTTTCATTATAAAACTTCTGTAGCTTTTCTCTGTTAGTTGAAGCACTTGAAAGCATAAAACTTTATTAATCCTCGTCACCTTTGAGTAGCTCGGCCTGATTATGTGCAATCAATGCATCAGTAACCGGGGAGAGATCACCTTCCATAATTTTATCGAGATTATAAAGAGTCAGCCCGATTCGATGATCTGTAAGACGACCTTGGGGATAGTTATATGTGCGAATCCTTTCAGAGCGATCTCCCGTTCCCACAAGTCCCTTTCTCTCTGCGGCCTCTTGTGCCTTTTGCTCTCGTACCATCTGATCAAAAATACGACTTCTTAAAATACTTAAAGCACGCTCTTTATTTTTAATTTGAGACTTTTGATCTTGGTTAGCAACCACAATACCTGTTGGGATGTGAGTCACTCGAACTGCAGAGTCTGTCGTGTTTACGTGCTGACCACCTGCACCTGAGGCCCTAAACACATCAACCCTGACATCATTCATATTGAGCTCAAATTCAACATCTGTTGGCTCAGGCATAACAGCGACCGTAATGGTTGAAGTATGAACGCGCCCCTGTGATTCTGTCTTAGGAACACGTTGAACCCGGTGGACACCAGATTCATACTTAAGCTTCGAATAAACTTTATCTCCAGTCACATTGAGAATGACTTCTTTAATTCCTTCATCTCCCTGGCTAATTGAGATAATTTCGTCTTTAAAACCAAGAGTTTTAAAAAAGTACTGATACATTCGGAGCATATCACCAACAAAAATAGAGGCTTCGTCACCACCGGCACCCGCTCGAATTTCCATCATCACGTTTTTATCATCTAATGGATCTTTGGGTAGGAGTAAGAGCTTAAGTCTTGTCTCCATTTCCGGAATTTGACCCTCGAGCTCATCGAGCTCTTCCTTGGCCATTTCTCGCATATCTGCATCTTTCTCATTTTTTAAAATTTCTTTGGAGTCCTCGATATTTTGGAGGGCCTTTTTATACTCGGTATAACACTGAACCACTTCTTCTAGTGAAGAGCGCTCTCCTGAAACTTTTCGAAACTCATCTTGACGATCATAGATTGTTGGGTCGGCCAACTTTTCAGTTAAGCGTTGATAGCGCTCAACAACCTCGTCTAACTTCTCATACATTGACATTGAGAAACCTCATCCTCTTTTTTAAAAAAGTTTTACTGGTTCATAGAATCGAGAAACTCTTTATTCGTTTTTGTTTTCTCAATTCGACTCAGTAAAAACTCCATCGCATCAATTGTATTCATAGGATGCATGACTTTTCTCAAGACATACATCTTTTGAAGTTCATCTGCAGACATGAGGAGGTCTTCTTTACGAGTTGAAGATCGATTAATATCGAGGGCCGGAAAAATTCTCTTTTCAAGTAGTTTACGATCAAGCTGAATTTCAGAGTTACCAGTTCCCTTAAACTCTTCAAAAATAACTTCATCCATTCTTGAACCAGTATCAATCAAGGCGGTTGCAATAATTGTAAGAGAGCCGCCATTTTCGATATTTCTAGCAGCACCAAAGAATCTTTTTGGCCGATGAAGAGCATTCGAATCCACCCCACCAGAAAGAATTTTTCCAGACGGAGGAACTACAGTGTTATAGGCTCGAGCTAAACGAGTAATTGAATCCAAAAGAATGACAACATCTCTTCCGGCCTCAGTTAACCTTTTTGCTTTTTCAATCACCATCTCTGCGACCTGAACGTGACGGTTGGCAGGCTCATCAAATGTTGAAGAAACAACCTCAGCGTCAACATTGCGTTTCATATCGGTCACTTCTTCTGGTCTTTCATCAATAAGAAGAACGATCAAACTTGTTTCTGGGTGATTATCAGTAATAGAATTGGCGATATCTTGTAATAGATGTGTTTTACCGGCCTTTGGAGGGGCAACAATCAAACATCTTTGCCCAAAACCCTGAGGAACAAACATATCAATGATTCGCGTCGAGTAGTTTGTTGGCCTAGATTCTAGGTTAATTTTCTTTTCAGGGTAAAGCGGAGTGAGGTTATCAAAGAGAACCGTTCGCTTGTGCTCCTCAGGAGTGCGCAAATTGACAGTGTTCACTTTAAGAAGAGCAAAGTAGCGCTCATTATCTTTTGGCGGTCGAATTTGACCTTCAATCGAATCACCTTTTCTTAAACCAAAACGGCGAATCTGACTCGGGCTCACATAGATATCATCAGCACCAGGAAGGTAGTTATAACCAGGAGACCTTAAAAACCCAAACCCATCGGGCAAAATCTCAAGCACACCATTTCCGTAAATTTCTTCTTTCTTTTGCGCCGTATGCTTAAGAAGAGCAAAAATAATTTCATGTTTTTTCAAACCTGAGTGGTTCTCAATCTTAAGACCTTCGGCCATTTGGGTTAATTCTTTAATGTCTTTTTCGCGTAATTCATTGAGATGCATTCAATGAGACTCCTGATAAAAGTGTTTTGATTGTATTAATTGAAAAGCTCCAACAAGTGTTTGTTTAGCTGAATCTAGAAAGACTCGAACAAATTTTGATATTAAATCTCAAAATCCTCTATGCGCACAATATCCTTTAAAAGTTTGGTATTAAAATCGCCGAGAGGAATTTGTTATACGGATAAATTGAGATGATAAATCTCTTCGAGTATCTAACTAATTAGTATAGATGTCAAGTTTTTTTAACGGGTCTTGTCATTATGTGAAAAAAATTGGAAAAAGCCTCAAACAAAAGAACATCTTAAGGTGAATAAAAATATGATAAATCAGGAAGAGCTCGGCCAGTTTCCCCGCTTCAAAAAGCTCCATGGTCAACACCTATTGGGTATCGACTATGGCAGTAAAGTTATTGGTCTCGCAACCTTTTGTCCGGGACGAGATCCTGCTCCGGCACCCTATGACCGTATTATTGTTAAGTCGATTAAAGACTCAATGCAAAATATCCATCGAGTCATCGACGATGAGATCATTGATGGACTGGTTTTTGGCTTGCCCCTCTATGCAGATAAAACTCTTTCTCCAATGGCCAAAGAAGTTCAGACTTTTGCTCAACAATTGTCTACTTCCATTGAAGATATAAAAATCTACTTTCAAGATGAAACACTCACCAGCTATAAGGCCGAGGAGCGAATGAAAAGCTCTGCGGCCTATAATTTTCAAGTTGACCCAAAAAGAATTGACTCACTAAGTGCGGCCATTATTCTGGAAGACTTTATAAAGTCGACTGAAAAGATCAAAAAACTTTAGCTTGCGAGCACTTCGGAAATCTTTTATTCTTATTTGCTATGAAAAAGAACCTTTTTATCTTTCTAGTTTTGGCCCCATTGATTGGAATTTCGCTGGTTGGACTTCAAGTTTATTACCTCATATATGTCGACTCGTATAGTGGAGAAGAGAGGACATTTGAGGTTCGACGTGGCGAAGGTTTTTCGAGTATTAATTATCGCCTCTCCCGAGAAGAAATTATCAGCAATCCAAGACTCTTTCACCGCTATAATCAGTTTAAAGGCCAGCTTACTCGCTTTCGATCTGGGCGCTTCCACATTAAGCCAGGGATGACTATTTCTGATATCAGTCACACTCTTATTTACGGAACACCTATCACTGCACGAGTGACGATTCCAGAGGGTTACAATATTTTTCAAATTGCTGAGCTTCTAGAGAATAATAATGTCGTTTCGGCCGAAAGTTTTTTAAGTTACGCCAGAAATGAAGAGTATGTTAGAAGCTTAGGAATTCCAAGTACAAGAGTTGAAGGCTATTTATTCCCTGAAACTTATTTTTTCCCAGAAGAAATTGATGCCAAAGAGGCAATTGAGATTATGCATAACGAGTTTAAGCGCCAAACTCGCAATGTTGATTTTGAAAGTACCCAATTCACTCCACACGAAGTCATTATTTTGGCCTCGATAGTTGAGAAGGAGACAGGTGCGACTTGGGAGAGGCCAAGAATTGCAGGAGTATTTCTCAATCGAATTGAAAAAGGTATGAGGCTTCAATCAGACCCCACAACAATTTATGGAATGTATGAAGGTTGGGATGGCCGAATTCGTAGAAGTGATCTTCAAAGAGTTACTCCTTATAATACCTATCGAATTAACGGACTTCCTAAGGGACCCATTGCCAGCCCTGGGCTTGCGGCGATTATGTCTATCCTTGAACCCGAGGAACACAATTACCTATACTTTGTCAGCCGTAACGATGGAACCCACGTATTCTCTAAAAACTTAAGAGACCACAACAATGCTGTAAATTACTGGCAAAGAAATCCGGAGAATCGACAAGGGAGAAGTTGGAGAGATCTAGATCAGTCCCCTCACAACCCTGCGAATCAACCACAGGATTAGTGAGGAGTTAATAAACTTTTAGTACTCTAGACCACTTTTTCGAATATGTACTTTTGGTTTTGCTTCTTCGCTATAAACCTTACTATCTAGAACCTCAGCGATAACAATGTCATGATCGCCCGGCCTGATTTTTTCAACAAATTTGCAATCGATAACGGACTTCGCACCCTTAATATGAATTGTCTCATTCTCAGAGATGACAGTATCGATTTCTGCAAAAGGATTTGTTCCTGGTTCGTAGCCACTCCAAAAATAGCGCATATACTGGGTATCGTGATCTCCTACAATGTTTACGCTAAAAGGCGTGCCTCCAACAATTGAATCGTAACCTTGACGGTCTGGATTGATCGCCACAGCAATTCGAAGTGGAGAAAAAGAAACCTGTTGAACCCAACTTGCAAGATACCCATCCATTTGCTCACCATTTTTTACCGAAACGACGAAGAGGCCAGAAGGGATATGCCCTACACCTTGTGCTTTTTGTTCGTTACTCATAAAACTCTCCTTTGAAAATCTTTAGTGAAACTAGCACAATTTATGGGTGTATTCAAAAAAAACGATACCAGACTAAACAAGTTGGATGAACAGCATACACAGCGCAAAAATCAGCAAAGATGTAAAACAACTCTTGTTGCAAGCCACAAATCTATACTAAAATATAAAGATGCTTTGAAAAGAGCGCTTTAAAATTTTCCAGGAGGAAGATGATGACCCAAAAGGAATTGGATAGATACCGAGAAATTTTACTAGAGCAAAAATTAAAAATTCTCAATGGTGGCACTATTCAGGCCGGCGAAGACCTAAAGATTTCACCCGATGATCTCCCCGATGAAGCTGATATTGCAAGTAATGTCATTAATCAGGAAGTAAGTCTCAGTATCAGAAATAGAGAAATGGCCAAACTACGGCAAATAGAAGAGGCCCTGCACCGAATCGAACACGGATACTACGGTCAATGTGAAGAGTGTGATGAACCAATTGGTAAAAAGCGTCTTGAGCACCAGCCTTTCACTACTCTATGTATTACTCACGCAGAAGAACGCGAACGCGAAATTATGCACCAAAGAGCACAGTTTTTTTAGAATTTAAATCAAAAAAGTACGGGGGAGTCTTAGGACTCCCCGGTTTGAATTAAATGCTCTGTTTTTTCGAGAATTGTATCTAATTGATGAATTGTTCTAGAAAAGGCTTCGCCACTCTCATCGTAAGACTGCGCGAGCGTCCCTGGATGATGAGCACAAGCGACGGAAAAGAGTCCGATAATAAGTCCAAAAAAAACTTTTGATTTGATATGGCCGTCTAAACTATAAACAGATCTCCTCAAGTCCTGCATTTTCCCCTCCCTGGTCAAAAGCATTGAGTACTTTACATGGAGCAAACAGCACGCCAAGTTTAAAAGACCTATCTATTTGTTTTGTCGAAAAACAGACAAAATGACACTTTTATATTGGCCCCAAGAATCTAGAGATTTTGTCTAAAAATTAGACGGCCATCTAATTGAATGACTAATCTTCATACAGAAAAATGTGTAAGCCCCTAATTTGATTAGGCTTTGAGTTGGCCTGAGACTTGCTTTTAATAGCATCAGTGTCAGAGTGCTACATGCATGTAACCCTGACAATTCTTCATAGTGACTAGTTAAAACTTTGGAAATCATATATAAATTCTTGGAGTTGTGAGATAAAAATTATGAACAAAAACCAATTCGGCCTTCTACTTTCTTGCTTGAGTCTTGTTTGCACTGTCTTTTCGACACAAGCTTTTTCTCAATCTTCATCGATTGATCAAGCTTCTCAGCAGAGATTAAACCAGATACTCGAATCTCGGCCGCAGCAAGATTACTCTGAAAGCTTTAAACGAGGGCAAGAAATCTTAAACTCAAGGTTTAGTAATTGGGGGATAGATCCAAACACGCATTCATCGATCAATATTTCAGAGCTTTGGAAAAATTTTAATCCGAATCGTCAGGTTGTTGTCGCGGTAGTAGATACAGGGATCGATCCAGAGCATCCATTTTTAAAAGACAATATTTACGTTCCAAATGGTCAGGCCTCTTCAACGAATTTCGGTTTAGATTTTTCTAAAAATGCCGGACAAAAGTTTCGTCCTTATGATTCTCATGGACACGGTACACACGTGGCAGGAATCATCAAGTCCGTTTTCCCAGACGTAAAGCTTTTAACACTTAAATATTATAATCCTTCAGCATCTGGACAGGATAATCTCAACTCTACAATTGCGGCCTTAAGGTACGCTGTAGAACAAAATGTAGATATCATTAATTACTCAGGAGGCGGTCCAGAGCCTTCAAAGCAAGAGCTCGAAGTTTTAAAAGAAGCTGAAAGAAAGGGAATCCTAGTTATTGCTGCCGCCGGAAACGAAGAGAGCAATATCGATAATCCAACAAATGCATACTATCCAGCGAGTTATGGCCTCTCAAATATCATTACTGTTGGGGCCCATGACCAGGCCTTACAAATGCTAACCTCATCTAACTTTGGTAAGAATACTGTTCATTTAACTGCACCAGGACACAGAATCAAGTCAAGTTTGCACAATAATAGAACGGGTTATCTTACTGGGACAAGTCAAGCAACGGCCTTTGTAAGTGGAGTTGCAGCACTTCTTATGTCTCAATACTCTGACCTTACTCCAGGGCAAGTTAGAGATGTTATTATTCAGTCAGTAAGAAAAGAGAGCCATTTTACTAACCGTGTGTCTTCAGGTGGAAGACTAGATGCTGCCAATGCTCAAAGACTAGCAGCAGCAGTCGTACAAGAAAAAGAACAAGGTCAAGGTCAAACTTTTAGAAGAGATGTGGCCACTCAGAGAACACCAAATAATGTTGGGCAAATCATCTTCTTAAAGGAAGGTAAGCAAAAAGCTGAAACTGAAAAGACTGAAGAATCTAAGAGTCAAACTGAAGAGTTAAAACAAGAGCTCAGAGCGGCCAACTAAATATAACTTAATACATAAGCAAAAAAGACAAAACATAATACATAAGCAAAAAGCCTTAAGGAAAAAAACAACCTTGAGGCTTTTTTAGTTTTGTGCTTAGTAACTTCCGCTCTCTCTTCACTGAGAATTTGCTGTAAATCATATATTAGCTGCGTCGAGTAGCTATTATTCGAAGCGTGCTTCCAAATCTCTTGATCTTTTAATCCGATAAAAGCTATTTCCGTCAAAATATCTCTGAGTTCGACCCAATAAGGATCTTCTTTTAGAGGTAAACCGCTTTCTTTTAAAACAGAGAAGTGTTTAAGCAAAAGATTATAGCGTTTCACTAAAGCACGCTTATAGATTTTAAACACTTCTTTGTTGCGAATAGATAGAGATAGTTCTGGGGATAGGATTTCTAATGAATCGTGAGACCAAAAAGAGTCATGGAGTTCATAAAAGCTCTTTGGGCCAAACGGTGCTCCGAGCTCCTCAGTTCGAAATTGAAAGCCACAGGACTCACAAAAATCTTCGGTACAGAAAACAGAACCGCACTTTGGACATTTTTTTATTTTATCCAAACTAGGCTTTTGATTATCAGATAATAAACCAGACGGATAAGCCTCAGGACGAAATGATCTAACAGACTCTTCGAGAGAGTTTAAATCTTCATTCATACTTAAATGGTAACTTAACTATTGCATCCTTGGCAACGTGATTATCTTATAAGTAATATAGAGTTAGAGTTTTAAAGAAGAAGGTCTCTTGAACAGCAAATATTTTCACTCACCTAAATTCCAACTTTATATGCTTCCATTTCTTGGTGGTGCTCTATACGCTTTAGGTTTTCCAACAAAACCAGAAATTCACTTTTTTCTCTTTCCTATAATTGGAATTGCATTTCTCATTCATGCTTGGGGGATCATTCAAAGGCCATTACAAGAAACAAGACTTAGAGTTCAAATACTTTCAACTCTACTTTTTTGCTTCAGCTATACTCTTGTA
>SKIL01000173.1 GCA_007116425.1 Bacteriovoracaceae bacterium
TTGAAGTTATCCAAGGTCAGTTAAAAATTTACGAAGTCACAGAATCACAGATGTCAAAGCTCTACAACTCAAAATAACTAAGATCCTGAAAATTAAGGTTTTTTCATAATGTTTCCTTGATGAAAGATAAAAAGTACACATTGTTTTTGACAACCACAAACTAAGTTTGAAACAATCAGTTTGTTAGTATAACTCACCATGGATGTAAGGATGAGTTTACGCAAAATGGAATCTTAAGACCAAGGAAGGTAGTATGAATCCCAGCTCTAATTCTCATATTTTTGACTTTAAAACAATTCGACCTTTTCTAATTCCAAGTACGAGAACTCTAAAGATTGTTTTTCAAGCGAAAGGGCCAAACCTTCTGATGCTTGAAGAAATTGAATCACTCATAAACTGGTTAAGTGTCCATCCTGAAATCAATTCGGTTATTTGGACTCACCAAGAGTCAAACTCAAAACTTGAGGATTGGGATGAGATTGAACTTTTAAACTTTAATGACCAGCAATTTTTTAATGTCTTAGTGCGCTGGCAAAAAGTATGTACAGGCCAATATTATCTCCCTCAAACAATAATCTTTGACTACTCCGATGGTGCGACTGGGATGTCATTTGAACTAGGGCTTGGGGCAGATATAAGAATAAGTTCCAAACAGGCACATATCGAACTTAATATGCCTGCTAGAGGTAGAGTCAGTAGCTGTGGTGGAATTGGTCTACTTGAAACAATAGTCTCCCAACAGTTTACAAGACAATGGAATTTAATAAATGGCCCAATTGAGCGCGAACAGCTTGTGACAAGTGGACTCATAATGCAAACATATCAAAGCGATGATGCAAGCACCATTATTGAAAATATTTTGAATAATATTTGTAAACAGTCTCCGATTGCGAGAATACAAACGAAGCGCTCCCTATTAGAAGGCATCAGAGAAAAGATAGAAAACCTGAAAGATAGAGAACATAACTTCTCCTCGGCAGCTCACGGCCTTCGAGACTGGCAAGAATATCTTCTAGCAAAAAGAGACACTCAAAACCCAAAGTTTAAAACAGCACTTGAAATTAGCAAGGATTTAGCGGCCTGTAGACAAGAAAGACAAAAAGAAACGAGACAGAGTGAAGGAGCACAGATACACACTCTTCACCCACATTCGTGATTAAAATCGTAAGAAAGGCCTTATTTCATAGGCTTTTAACGAATCTGACGCGGCCTTAAAGTCCGGAGTCATCCCCAGGAGAAAACCACCTCCTCCAGCACCACACAGTTTTAATGAAAACTGCTTACTTTCTTTTCCTTCCAACCAGATATCTCGATACAGTTTAGGAATCATGGCATTGAAGTGCTCGTATTGAAAATCGCTTAAACTCCTAAATGATGTATAAAGAGTTTCCCAATCTCCTTTTAAAAAGTGGCGGATACAGTCATTGGTTTGAGGAAGTAGGACATCAAGACAAAGATTTTTAAAGCTATCAAGATTACACTTCTCTAAAAAAAGATTAACTAGCGGCTCTGTTCTTCTCGCTCGACCTGTATTCAAAAGAAAAATACCTCCAGGCCCCTGACCTATCTTTGGAAGTTCTACTTCTTCGAGTTTTCCTGATTCATGTCGAAGAATAGGACGCTTTTTATAGCTAATAAGTGGATCCATCCCTGAGCTCGACCCATGAAAATGAGATTCTAAAATAACAAAACGACGCTTTAACTCTAGAAGATCAATATCTTCTTGAGGAACACAATAGCGATGATATAAGGCAGCACAAAGCGCACCGGAGCTTCCAACACCGAATCCTTGAGGAATTGTTGAGTCAAAATAAAGGCCTTGCCCAATATCAAACTCAAAGCTAGTGACATCGAAGTCAAAATCTAATTCTCCAGACTTCTCAAGGCTTTTTAAATATTGCGATAATGCTTTTAGTTCAGAGTCGACACCTATTGCTTGATCTCGCCTAAAAGTTAAAACACCCTCAAATAGTGAGTAAGGTAAACTTAAGGCCATAGAGTTTTGAATAACACTGTATTCACCAAATAAAAGTATTTTTGAACAAAAGCCGTGATTTTTATCTTCGTGGGCCATAAAGCTACCTTATTAAAAAATCCAGTCGTGAGTAGAAGGCCCCTCTCCAACTTCATCTTCGATCCACTTACCTTCTTCTAGAAAGTCAGCTAGCTGGCGCTGTATAAAATCTTGAACCTGATCGTGGGCATATGAAGGGTAAAGCAAATGTATATTAGGTCCAGCATCAAGAGTGTAAGTCCACGGAAAAGACCAGCTCTCACCTGCATTTTCAATTTTCTCGAGTGCATATAAAGAATTTGGACGAATTAAACAAAAAGGAGGACTGGCGAGCATCATTAAAGCATGTAACTCCCAAGACTCTTTTTTTGTGATCGCACAGACACGCTTGGTATCACCTAACTTAAGAGATTCTATAATCTCTTGATGATGATGCTTTGCTTGCTCAAACCGAGTTTTGGCATAGGGATGTTGATTCATTAAAGCATGTCCCATACGACTTGAAACAGACTTTTTATTGGAGTCTATAATGAGAATGGAATCACGCCAGTTCATAAATTCTTCGTGAATATCAAGATGTTGAAAAGGAATCTCTAAACTCTCACTCCCCCAACTTACATATCCACCACAGACAGAGCGACAAGCACTTCCAGAACCGAGTCGGGCCAAAAATCCTCGCCTCTGTTCTGTTTGCATTTGGGCCAGAGAAGAATTTTTATATCTCAGTTTGTTAATCGAAGCAAAGTCATCAATACAACAGACCAAGGCCGCCATACTTGAAGCTGACGAAGCAATCCCGGCAGAGTGTGGAAAAGTATTTTTAGAATGAATCGTAAACTCAAACTGGTTGAGTCCTTCAATTTCTTGCGAGAGACGGTTTAAAAATAGAGCGACCTTGTTTGAAA
>SKIL01000351.1 GCA_007116425.1 Bacteriovoracaceae bacterium
AACCGGAGATGGTCAAGGTCTTGGTTTAAGTATTGCCGAAGGAATTATTCGCTCTCACGAGGGAGAAATCGATTTTGATTTGAGCGGAGAATATACGAAAATTGTAATTGAACTACCGCCTTATCCTACTACTGAGAAATAACTAATCTCTGACCAGCGTAAATTCGTGTAGAGTCGAGAGAGTTCATTTCAACTAATTGATTAATGCTCATTCCATTTGATCGAGCGATATCCCATAATGTGTCGCCACTTTTCACCACATAAACTGGCCCCTGTTGTGCCGACACTCTCAGCCTCTGCCCAGGATAAATGCGAGTACCTCTTAGACCGTTAATCTGTTGAATTTGCCTCACACTCAATCCAAATGAACTTGCAATTCGCCCTAAGGTATCCCCTCTCCTTACCGTATAAATACCTGAAAAATTATTCACAATCTTCAACTGCTGGCCGACATGAATTCGAGATCTATTTCTGATTCCATTTGCTGAAGCTAAACTCTGAACTGAAACTCCAAACCTCGAAGCAATAGTACTCAAGGTATCACCTCTACGCACGGTATAAGTTTGAACGTCTCCCCCCTGAGACGATCTGGCCACAGATCTCTGTTGAGACTGTTGCGATCGATTATTTAAGGCCGTTTGAACTGTCTCATCAGCATAGAGCTCTAGAGCTGAAACGGGGACTAAAAGTTCATAATCATTCTCATAGTGTGGAATCATGCCACGCAAGAGATCTTTATTTAACTCTGCAAGAACGCTTCGATCAACCTTTAAGATTTCCGAAATATCGTCTAAATTAAGTCCCCCAGGCAAAGTAATTTGAGTATACCTCTCATCAAAAGGTTTTTCACTTCTTTGAACATTCATCCCATATAGAGAAGGATTTTCACCAATCATCACAGCAGCAATGAACTTAGGAATATAATCCATAGTTTCTTTTGGTAAAATCCCCATCTCTGAAAGCTTCCAGTATTCGCGATGACTTCCTTGAATGATAATTCCCATTATCCTTTGTGGGCCAGCATTATATGCAGCAAGTGCTAACTCCCAAGAGCCAAAAATATTATAAAGGTCTCGCAGGTGAGCAGCAGCAGCTTGAGAAGACTTTACAATATTTCTTCTTTCGTCCAAATAATAATTTGTTGAAAGGCCGTAGCTATTACCCGTTGCTGTCATAAACTGCCAAGGACCGACGGCCCCCATATGCGAGCGTGCATGTAAAACGAACCCACTCTCAATTACCGGAAGGTAATAAAGCTCTCTCGGGATTTGATGTTCTTCTAAAATGGCCTCAATCATTTGGCGGTATGGTTCTCCATTATTCAAAAACTGCTCAAATCTGTCGCTAAAATCACCCGTAAAAAAATCTACCCAATAATTTATTCTTTCTTGTAGATTTTTATTAACCGTCATTTTTCTAGTTTCTTGCGCCATAGAAGAGTAAAACTCAATCGAGTCAACGGCCATGTGATCTCCATCGAGTTCCATATTTTCAAAAATACTTTTTTCTCCACTTCTACTCCCTTCAAACATAGAACATGAAGAGAGTCCTAAAGAAATAAATAATAAGGTAATAAGGGAAATGTATTTTTTTAGCCGTTCATCCATGACAGAGGCCTCTTTTGAAATTGATTTTTAGTGAAGATTATCCATTAAGTTCCAATGAATAATGGTAGAAAATCTAATATTTATCGTCAAATTTATTACACTAAGACATTATTTCAGTTGAAATATCTGAATCGAGCTGAGGAAAACTCACTTTTTGACCTTCTTCAATGTCCGAAAGCTTTGTCATAATTAAATCCCGAAAGGCCCTGAGGTCTCGATCGTGGGCGATAGTAAGAAGAACATCTCCTGAACAGAATATAGTTCCTCCTCTAGGAGCGAAAACTTCATTATTTCTGCGAACAAGTAATATCATAAAATCATCTGGAAGATTAATTTCAGCAATTGATTTATCTACAAGGCATGAATCGTGAGGGATTTCAAATTCACTTACATCATTTTTTAACTCTCCCATTGAAACATACTCGAAGGGAAACCGAGGACGTTGTTTAGCAGGGGCACTCACCCTCAAGAGATTCACAACCGGTTTAATTGAAACACCTTGAATAAGAGTCGAAGTTAAAACAACAAAAAAGACTAAATTAAAAAAGAGCTCCGCCATTTGAGCGTTTGACAACACAGTGAGTGGATACGTCGCAAGAATAATCGGCATCGCCCCTCTTAGGCCCAACCATGATATAGCTGTTTTTTCTCTAAAGTTAAACTTTGAAAAGAGAAGTGAAAGGTAAACGCTAATCGGTCTAGCAAAAAACATTAAGACAATTCCAATGATAATTCCTTTGGATGCAATTGGAATTAAATTCGTTGGGTTTAGTAATAATCCCAAAGTTAAAAACATCACAATTTGCATCATCCATGCAATTGAATCATGGGTGATCATAAGACTTTTTCGGTGAATAAATGTCGACTCACTTAATACAACCGCAGCAATATAAACCGCGAGAAATCCATTTCCACCAATCTTTTGAGTAAGGCCATAAACTAAGAAAACACATGAAACGGTTACAATCGGATAAAGCCCCTCATACTCCAATTTTATTTTATTAATTAAGATCCGCATCCAACGGCCAGACATAACCCCAACCACTGCTCCAACAATCATTTGTTGAACAAAAAGAAAAATAAGGTCAAACCCGGAAGAACTCTCGAGTGAAATTAATTGAATCAACCCGACAGTCAAAAACACGGCCATTGGATCATTACTTCCAGACTCCAATTCAAGTGTTTCTCGAACACCCTTTGAGAATCCCATACTTTTTGCTCTAAAAACTGAAAAAACTGCTGCAGCATCAGTCGAAGAAACAATGGCACCCAATAAAAGAGACTCTAGCCAAGGGAGATTAAGCAGATAATGACAGGCAACACCAACTAAAACTGTTGTCAAAAGAACGCCAACTGTTGAAAGAATGAGACCTTCTTTCCAATAAGGTCTAATGTCTTTCCATTCAGTGTCGAGACCACCAGAAAAGAGGATAAGAATAAGGGCCGTTATCCCAATCATTTGAGCAAGATGGGCATTATTAAAATCAATAATACCTAAACCGTCAGTCCCGAGGCCCATTCCTACGCCGATAAAAACCAAAAGGGCCGGAACACCAAGCTTACCCGTAAGCTTACTTGTTAATGCACAAATCAAAAGGATGACAGAAAATCCAATAAGAAATGAGTCAATTTCCATCATAGTGAGTAACTTATCGAAAAAACTGATGTTTTTCTTTAACTATCCGTCACAATTTCCGTGATTTTTCTATTTCTTGGAGCAATCGCCAAGTAGATTGTCGGTATCACAATGAGAGTTAGTGCTGTTGATAAAATAACTCCACCAATAACCGCCAAGGCCATCGGAACTCGAGTTTCCGCACCTGGTCCTAAGGCCAGTGCAGCAGGTAGGGTTCCCGCAACAGTTGAAATAGATGTCATCACAATCGGTCTCAACCTAATGGGGCAAGCTTCCATCAGAGCTTCAAATACACTCATGCCCTGCTCTCTTTTTTGGTTCGTGAAATCTACAAGAATGATCGAATTTTTCATCACAATTCCCATAAGAAGAATAATCCCAATCATACTGTAGATATTAAGAGACTGACCTCCAAGTAAAAGGGCCGCAAGAGCTCCCGTCATACTAAAAGGTAAGGCCATTAAAATAATAAACGGATGAATAAAACTATTAAACTGAGATGCTAAGACCATATATGAAATAAGGATTCCCATTCCAAATACGACAAATAGAGCAAAGAATGAGTCTTGAAAAGCTTCGGCCGAACCCGTTGTTAAAAGACCATAGCCAGAAGGAAGCTCTTCTCTAATCTGTTGAGCAATCGTATCTAGAGCTTCAGTTTGTGAGACTCCTGGAGCTAGGTTTGCAGAAAGTGTAATTGCCCTAGAGCGATCAGACCTTGTAATTCCTAAAAGTCCCTCTTGCTCTTTAATCTTTGTGACTTCACTTAGAGCAACTAACTCTCCACGATTATTTCGAATCATAATATTTGATATATCTTCTATCTCGGTCAACTGATCATCTTCAATCTTGACACGTATATCGTACCTTCTTCCACCTTGGGCATACTTACCTGCCACAATACCAGCAACCATGGCCTGAAGTGTTTGTCCGATCTCTCTAACGCTCACACCTCGCTCAATCGCTTTTTGTCGATCAGGAACAATAGCAAGTTCAGGTATCATTCCATCAAAATTAGAATCAACATCAACCGCCATACCACTATCGCGCATTATCTCTTGAGCTCTCTCAGAAAGGTCAATAAGTGTCCCCCAATCATCACCAATTAAATTGTACTCAATAGGTGAATCACCTCCACTGGCCAGACCACTTAAGGATGGGTCTCGAACCATGACAAACATTCCCTGAATATTTTCTCTAAATTTTCCTCTGAGATAATTGATAAATTCCTGCTGAGATAATCTTCTACCTAGCTCTCGGTTTTCGGGTCGACTATCTGGAGGGTGTAAAGTGACAAATGAAAAGGCCACATTAGACTCACCACCAGTCCAACCACCAATTGCTACGAAAAAGCGCGAAATTTCTTCCATTTCGTTTAAGATCGCTTCAACTTCACTAACTTTCGAGTCCGTATACTCTAAGGACGAACCAGGTGGTGTACGCATGATGACTTGAATACGAGATTGATCTTGCGCAGGAACGAACTGCTGCTCAAGTGAGGTGAATAAAGGGTAAGCGGCCACAAAAACTAAAATCGATGCCAGAATAGTTATCCACTTAAATCGAAAGCAAAGCCTCAGTGTTTTACGATATAGCCACTCGAGCTTATCCATCGCCTTATCAATAAAACGCTTACCTGCCTTTTTATCACTTCCAAGCAAAAGTGAGGTTCTCATTGGTGTTAGTGTCACGGCATCGATATAAGAAAAAGCAATGGCCACCGAGATGACTACAGCAAATTGAAAAAAGTATTGACCAACAATTCCTGGCATCAGGCCAATGGGTAAAAATATGGCCACAATTGCAGATGAAGCAGCGAGTGCAGCAAAAGCAATCTCCTTTGTTCCAAGAACAGACGCAGTTATCTTGTCTTTACCCTGTTTAAACTTTCTCGTTATGTTTTCAAGGATCATAATATTATCATCAACGATGAGCCCCACTGCGAGAGTCAAGCCTAACATGGTGAAAGTATTTAAGGTATAGCCGAAAGCATAGAAAGCAATGAAGGTTCCAATAACCACAGTTGGAATAGAAAGTACCACATTGAGAGTGGCCGCAAACGAACCGAGAAAAAACCAGACTACCAAGGCCGTCATAAATCCGGCCATAAGAAGTGTGAACTTTAACTCGTCAATAGATTCTTCAATAAAAACAGTTCCGTCATAGTTGATACCCATCTCGGTGCCTTCTGGCAGGATCTGTTCAACCTCTTTCATTCTGGCCTTAACCGCCTGGGCCACAGCAACGGCGTTTTCACCTCTTTGACGTTGAATTCCCAAACCTACCGCAGGACGAGCATTCACTCGTGAAATTCTTCTCACATCTTCAAGGTCGTCTTCAATCCTAGCAACATAAGACAAGGGAATCGGATTAAAGTTTGGCGCCCCTCCTCTTTGATTAATCGAGAGGTTTTCAAACTCCTCGACACTTGAAGCTTCGCCAAAAATTCTTACATTGTATTCAGTACGAGGTGTTTCAAAAATACCTGCTGGAACCTCGAGATGTTCATTTCTAATCGTATTAATGATATCGGTTACAGTCATATCATAACGACGTAGATCTCGCTCAGAGGCCCATACGCGAAGGTTTGGCTCAACATAACCACCTAAACGAATATCTGAAACACCATCAACAATTAAAAAACGATCTCGCACTTGATCTCTTACAAAGGCCATAAGGTCACGGCGACTCATCTGATCAGAAGTCACTGAAATCCACATGATTGGTCGATCTTCTGGATTCGACTTTCTAAAAGTTGGAGGATCAATATCGGTTGGGAAATTTCTTTGGGCCTGACTAATGGCCGATTGAATTTCTTGAATGGCGACATCAATATCAGTACCAATTGCAAAATCGATATTCAGAGTAGCGCGTCCCCTTCTGGCCCGAGAAGTAATCGTTCGAATTCCATCAACTCCTAACACGGCCCCTTCAAGAGCGTCGATAATATCGAGTTCGACAACCTCTGGTGCAGCTCCTTCCCAGGTCACACTCACACTTACAACAGGAAAATCAATATCAGGTCTTTCACTAACACCAAGCTGATTAAAACTAATGGCCCCAAAAATAATAAAGGCCGCCATAATCATCCAGCCAAAAACAGGTTTTTTTACAGCAACTTCAGTTATCTTCAAAAAATTTCCCCTGTTAATGCAAGAAGTTCATAATAGTACTGAGAGTTAACTAGTCTCAAATCACTTAGATCTTTTCTACTTTGAATATATTGATTAAGTGCTTGCAAAACATCTAGGTTACTTACTAAGCCTAGGCCATACTCTCTTTGCTGTAGTTCATAGTTTTGCCGATTAAGTGTAACCGCTTGCTCAAAATCAGACAGCTGGCTTCTGCCCTGCTGTAAAGTCTCATAAGCAATAACGACCTGCTCTCGAATTTCTCTTTCTCTTAATCTAAAAGTAAGCTCCGCTTCACGCTGAGATTCAACCGCCTGCCTTACGCGAGAACTCGTTGCTCCACCACTATAAAGAGGAATTGTCATATTGAGGGTGACATCCCACTTCACATCCTCAAAGCTTCCCTCTCTGTAGGGGTAATAATTGGCCCTAACATCAAAACCAGGAAGGTGGTCAGCTTTAGCAATGGCCACTCGATGTTCAGAAGCTTCAAAGCGCAGTCGGTCAGGAGCTACCCATTGGGAGCCAAGGGATCGCTGTAAATAATCATCAAGCGAGGCCAAGTTTTTGGCACCAGTCTCTAAAGTCACAGAGACATCTCGCTCTAGGCCAGTTAAAGAGTGAAGTCTTTCACGATACGTAATAAGTCTCGACCTTGCCCCTTCGAGTTGAGAGCGAACCGTCATTTTTTGCGCCTGAGCACTAATGAGTTCACTTTCTCTAGAGCGGCCAATATTCACACGTCTTTCCAAGTAGCGAACTCTTTCTTCTGACAGCCTTAAAAGTTCTTCCAGATTTTCTTTTTCACTTTCAATCATAAGAATATTAAAAAAGACCTCATAGACCTGAGTGAAGATTTGTGTTTTTGATTTTTCTAAATCGGCCATTTGGGCCAGCCTTTCTCCTTCGGCCAAACGGATGGCAGCAAACTCTTTAAACCCCTGAAAAAGAGGTTGAACAACTTCAACTTGCAAAGACTTTCGACTTCGGTCGGCAGTCGGGGCCGAAAAAATGGCAGCGTCCTGTTGGACTAAATAACTTCCTCTCGCGTTCACACGTGGAAGAATTCCAGAGCGGGCCTGAGTGACATCTTCATCGAACTGCTTAAGCCGACTCGACTGAATTTGAATACTTTCGTGTTCTTTTGCCTTTAAGTAGGCTTCGCGAAGCGTTACAGCTTGAACTGAAAAAGAAGTCAAAAGAATACATAGTAAGGCAATGTAAAATTTCATTGTATAAGGATGATAGAGAAATCAGGGAATGTCTATTAACCTATGTCAATTCTTTGTCAGATGACTTGAAAGCTACACAAAAATAAGACGGTCTTATCTAAATTATATTTGTTCCAGCCCTAGTAATCTTTTAATTCTTTCCTCTGCAGGAGGATGAGAATCATACAAGGAGAAACGTCTGACCTTATGAACCTTAGGTGAAAACAAACTTGATTTTTTGAGTGAGAAGTAATTAATTTTTGCCAAAGCACTCGCCAACCCTTTGGGATCTTCAGTCCAATACACGGCCCTTAAATCTGCCGCAAACTCTCTACTTCGCATCAAGGCCAAGCTCACTAGGCGCAACATAAAAGGAAAAAATAAAAATAATAAAAGAAAGTAAAGAGACACTTCAACAACACCAAAGATCATCAAAGGAATACTAACAAACACAAGCAACTGCGCATAGAGTGTGAAAAAAGTCGCCAAAGAGTAACTGGTATTAATAAAGCGCAAAAGTATCATATCTCTATGCTCTAAATGCGCCAACTCATGAGCAAACACACCCACAAGCTCTCTAGAACTTAAAGAACTCAGTAATCCAGAGGTTAAATACAGCTCTGGCCTTTGTCTGCTCCCCGTAGCAAATGCATTTGAACTTTGCTCGTGAATTAAAAAGACTCGCGGTATAAATTTTAAGTCCGATTTATTGATTAAGTGGTCTAAGAAAGAGAACAATTCTGGTGAGTTGTCTCTATCTAGCTCCCTAATAGTTCTTCCAGCGAATAAATTTGTCTGCCCCTCTTTTTTTCGAGCAACAAATTCTCCAATAATAAAGCTCAGGGAAATGAAAAAAAGCATCGGCCAACCAGTTCCAAATAGGAATTCACCAAAGAAAAATAGTAATACACTCAAAAGTAAAAGAAGTAAGACACTTTTTCGATTTGAACGAACAATCTCTAGTTTACACTTCTCATGGTTGATCAATCTTTGAATCCCGTGTTAGAAAGATTTAACAGCAGTATTGTATCATCACTTAAAAGTGAAGTTTATGAAAACAAAGTCCTGGCCCTCTCAGATATTTCTTTTAGCACTTACACTCCTTAGTTTAAGCTTTTCATCCTGTGGAAGTCCTCAGAAATTTGAAAACCCCGACTATATGGAATCTCAAGATAAATCATTTTTTGACGTTTTAAAATGGAGACTCACAAGTGAGCGTGCCAACTGGCCGGATTGGATAAAAACTCAATATCGCAAAGTCATTTCTCCCAAAGCAAGCGACCAATTAAAAGCGACTTTTGTAAATCATGCAACCGTTCTCGTTCATATGAATGGATCCTATATCCTGACAGATCCCATCTGGAGTGAACGACCTAGCCCCGTTTCATTTGCTGGCCCAAAAAGAGTGAGAAACCCAGGTATTAAATTTCATGAGTTACCCAAAATAGATGCTGTTGTTATTAGTCATAATCATTATGATCACTTTGATATCCCCACCTTAAAAAAACTTATAGACGTGCATAACCCCTATATTTTAGTCGGTTTAAATAGCTCTAAAGTTTTTAAACGCAACGGTATAAACACTGAAAAAATTGTTGAGCTCGACTGGGAAGAAGAATTTAAATTTATGAACGATAAAAATGAAGAAATCACTATCACATTTCTTCCGGCCCAACACTGGTCTATGAGAGGGCCATTTGATAGAAACCAAATGCTTTGGGGAGCTTATCTCCTTCAATCAAATAATCATAAAGTGTATTTTGCGGGTGATACTGGGTATTCTCCCCACTTTTCAAAACTTCAAGAGCAGTATGGCCCTGTCGATCTAGCGCTTCTTCCTATTGGCGCATATCTTCCGAGGTGGTTTATGCGTATTGCTCACCTCAACCCTGATGACGCCGTTCAGGCCCATATCGATTTAAATGCGACCAACTCAATGGCCATTCATTTTGGAACTTTTCAATTAAGCGATGAAGGAATGTATGAACCTCATTTTGACTTAAAAAAGGCATTGAGAGAAAGAGGGATTTCAAAAGAAAATTTTGTTTTACCAAGATTTGGCGAAACATACTTTTTTTAATAAGTTCGACAGCTCATCCAAATTGGATAGTGATCACTAATTGTTTCCATATACACTCGGTAAAAAAACCGGTCTAGTAGTTGATCCATAAAAACTCGACTACGAAAATATTGTAACTTTAAGTCAAAGCGATAGTCATCCCAAACTAACTCTAGATTATTATTAACAGTTCTTCGGCTCAATAACAGTCTTTCCATTTGGTCAACGTGCCTATTAATCTTTTGATACGCCTTTGGAGTCATTTCGTAGTCTCTCCCATCCCTTAGTGATATTCTTGGTGAAGGCGCAATCACATTATCTTTATGATAATCTCGAATCAAATAATTCTTGCGGATATAATTTCGAGTCATTTCCTCTTTATGGTAATAAAAAACATGGCCTTCAACTTCTCCAACGTCATTTTGACAATTGGCAACTTCTTCTGGTCGCAAAATAAAATGATCGTAATCATTTCCAGCACCATTTGTCGGACGCCCATCACTTAAATAGCGACCAACACTTACAGTTGTGGGTTCATCAACAATAACCTGCATACCAGGAAAATCTTTCAACAGAACGCTCCAGAACTGGTTTCGAGCGGGAAGGTTTGTATCGCCCAAATAGATAATATTCTCCATATTATAGCGATCACGAAAGATGTCCATTAACTCTAAGGTCACTTTCATCTCAGCAAAGCGACGATAGGTTTGAGCGTTTGCGCCAACTCCCAGCTCTCGGTAATCGGTAACTCCAAATGTCGGAAGCAAAATATTTGCCATTTCTTCAGGGTCAGAAGGAGAGCCAAAGGTTACGTGAGAAGAGATGAGATTATAATGAAAATTACCAGACTCAAAGCTTCCAACAAAAGGCCTACGAGCGAAAACTCCATTTGTCTCTCTTCCCATAAACTCTTCCGAGAGGTTTGGATAGCACGCCAAGGGTTTACCATATTGATCGCGGCCACCAAACTCTAGACAGTGGGGGTTTACCCTTGGACGAACACGTCGCCCCCGATAAAAGAAACCTGTCAGCTCATGCATGCTTTGCTCTAAGGCCGCATCACCTCGAGGTGTCATAATTAAGGCCCAACTAGGATCCAAGCGGCGCAACTCTTCTAATAATAGAAAATAACCTGGGGCCCTAAATAAGGAAGGAGCTTCATCTAAATCTCTTCTCAATTGATACGCACGCTTCGTTAACTCTAAGATATCTCCTCTTCCCTGTTCCAACATCTC
>SKIL01000189.1 GCA_007116425.1 Bacteriovoracaceae bacterium
AAAAAAAGAACTCTACGAGTGTACAAACCCAATCGAAGGAGAAATGAGTGTTTGTACAGTTGTTTATGAAAATGTCAGCGCAAAAAGGGAACAAGGAATTACTGTTTTTGAAACATTGGGAGACGATAGAAACTTTATTGCGAAACAATCAGGTTCAAACCTCTTACCACCTCACAGTATCTACGAAGTCACTTATGCAGGTAGAGTTTTTTATGAGAATGGTCAGGCCATAATTACAAATACCGATCAATTTGATATTCTTGAGGGCAACGACAACTTAAGTGATACCCAACAAATTCATCTCGACTTTACTCCCTCGACATCCGCACCTAATGATACATTAAGAATTCGCTATAAAATTGATGGAAGCTGTCAACGAGTCAATAACCAAATGGCCCGGTGTGAAGTACATTACAATCAAGGACAAGACCTTGGAAAAGTAGATGATAAAGCACCGGCATCAAACAATTTTCGACTCCCAACCTATGCTGATACAAACCGAACAATTCAAGTTTTTGTAGATAACGAAGTGAGACTGCAAGGAACTGATTGGGAATTAGTTCCTTCAAATCCACCTGAAATAAGGTTTCCTGGAAATGATTTACAAGTTTATGATTCACAAGAAGTTGTCATTGCTTTTTTTGTAAATACTCAATCATTCAATGTCCTACAAAGTCGACAAAAAGCAATAAATCGAATTAACGAACTCTGTGGGTGCACAAATAACGTGCAATGCGGGCTAAAAACAAGAAAAGATGGAAGTGGAAACATAGAAGATTATATCTGTGACTACCCTGAGCCACTAACTCCAGAACCGCCACAGCAACAAACAATTCTTTTAAGTTCAAAGGCAACGGCACATCGATTTTTTGATGCATCAGGAGCATATAGAGCAAGTATAAATGGTTACACAGATCCACAAGAAGGAAGGCAGTTCAGATATATCAACAATGATTTATTGAAACCCAATAATATAGACGAATACGTTGGTTTCAATGAAATATATGGATCTTATACAACATCACCGGGAAGTGCTCAACCAGCAAGACTAGTAGAGGTCAAGCCGGGGAAAACATACGATATATATGTAGATGACGGAAGCTTTAACACATGTTCTTTTTGTGGGAATGATTATTACTCAAATCTAGCTCGAATTTTTCCCAATAATTTTCAAAATCCTGGAGGGGGTTATACTCCTCATCCATCTGCAACGAATAAAATGTCTCCGGGAGATATTAGAGCAGATGACTTAATCTTTGGACGGGCCTGTTTTATACCAGCGACAATGATTCCATGGAGTCACAATCCAAACGCTGATCGGCAGCAACAAAGACTAAGAAGACTTGAGGCACAACACTTTCTCTTTGCTAATGGATATCAACGAGACTGGTACGGGTTTGACTATGGTTCAGTGATTGGATCCTTTGATGGTGTTTCATGGTTTTCTATTGGGTCACAAAGAAGAGTTCAGGCCAAAACAAATAAATTATTTATTGCAATTAACGCCTACTTTGGAGACTTAACGAACAATACAACCTATAGAGTCAGTGTTAATGAAACAACGGGCACCTCATTCGCGAGTAATAATGTGACAAGAGATATAGATAGTGATGGGGCCCAATGCAGAAGATATCATATGTGTAATACTGATAAAGATTGCGCAACAACACTTGGGTGGGAGTACTCATGTGAGAATGTGAGCAATATAAGATCAAAATGGCCGGTATTTGATCTTAACGCCCAAGAAATACCTGGTGTGCTGTATGAAGATCGCCTAATAAATATCTTAAATATGAATGATAGTGGTCCAAGACGTTGTGTATACCGAGGAAGAGGAGCTCCCTGTGTACCTGACTTCAAAAATGCAACAGAAAGTAGCAGCTATACGAGAACAAGTGGTGAGGAAAATCCAGGCCTACACGCATGTACATCTAATCAGTATTGCCAAAGAATCACTGAGGGTGTTCCCATGCCATACTTTAATAATCGAATTTCTCGATTTGGAAAGTCTGTACGGCATCAAAATGCAAGTCCTGACATTGACGAGGATGACCTGAATGAATTTGGAGTTGGCGCGAGAATAATAGGAAGACCATATAATTATATTGGAGAAGAAATCATTTTAACGGAGGCGCTTCAAGGACTTTCAAGTAATAATGTTCAGGCCCTATGTCTCCCTGGTCGTGATCCAAATGCTTCTAGTCTCTTTGCTTCTAATCGAAACCGTCCTCAAAGCTCACTTATGGGGGACCAAGTTAATAGAATGGGTATGACCCTAAGTACGGGAACAAGTATTCAATATTTAAATAGTTGCCCAGTATTTCGAAATGATAATTATATATATAAGCATCCCGATGCAACCGGAACCACCTCTATGTCTAGCCCGGCCATAACAAATCGAGCAGTACGCCAAAATATATCAACAAATGCTTTAAAGATCTTTGAATCTCCCGACTTTGCTGGTCAGCGTTTATTAAAAGATTTTGAAAATGAACACATAGAAAGTATTGCCTATCAAGAAAATAGATGCCTAAGAGCTCCTGGTTCTGCATGCCATACCAATATGGATTGTGCTCCAAACTCATTTATAGAGTCTAGGCTCAATAATATTATATTTGATATTGGCACAACAGACCAACTGATGAACCGCTATGAGGTGGAGTTTTGGCAACAAGGTCTCGTTTGCTCACAGGACTTACGCCCAGATGAGGATGGCTTTGATATAAAAAATAATCGATGCTGCCGTGAGAATAGAAAAGAAATTACGGTTGGGACACTAATTGACCAAAGTGGGTTCTTCACACGTGACCCTGAATATCCTAACTTTAATCCTATCAGTATTCCAGGAGTAGATATCCCCTATTCAGACTCTAGAAGATACTCTCGTAACGCTACTGTAGCAGACTTAATGGGTGACCCCAACTACCCTCCTCTCGTGAGTGCCAGAAGAAATAACTGTGGAAGCTCTCAAGATACCTGCCTTAGCTTTGAGAACGAAATTAGAAACCAGTGGAGAACTTTATCTGCAATGAATGAAAGGACCTGCTGCTCTGGCCATTGGATTCGAAAATTTCACGAAGACAATGGTGGCGGATATAACTGGGCAGCATCAAAACATCAAAATATTGATAAGCGAGGCTTCAGATGTTACAACTGGACCCAATGTAATGGCGCATGCCCAGCATCAGAACAATTTACATGTGGACACACAAATGCACCTGATGATCCATCTTGTCTTATTAGGGCAACCACGAACTCTCAGGCCCGTCCAATTTTTGAATTTCTTGGAAAGCTCGAACTTACTGGTATCCCTCAAATTGGACTACCAAGTGTTACGGCATCTACAACTGGCCCATTAAAATGCTCAGCTGATCCTACCGATCAAAACGATCCAGGAGAAAGCCTCCTTACAACTCATGAAGGAAATCCTCTTGTTCGAGGTTTAGATATTGGTGAAACTATTTTTGGTGAGTTTGATAACCTAGAAAACAAATTTGCCGCACATGATGAAAACAATTTTGACGAGTCGCTAAAAATGATCTTCTCTAAAGATAAATTTAGTTGCTGCCTTCCTGCCGGTACAAGGTTAGATCCAGGAGCCAACCCTTCAGAGTGCTGTACAGGGTTTATCAACGAGCAAACTGGTCGTTGTGCTCTCCCAGACTATACAAATGTTTCTGTATACTTCAATCGCTATGTCTCCTCTGCTGCAAAAGATCTAAATGAAAGCTTAATCAACCCGGACACTGGATATATAAACTCTGCTTCTATTGTTGAACAACTGGCCTGCTTTCAGCAAGTTTGTGCTTCAGGTGTATTAGCAAGAGGTATCGTTCTGTCAAACCAAAAAGTTCCAGGGCACGAAAGTGAAGCAGAAGAGTATAGGATTAGAAGATTTTTAGAACAAAATAATGATCCTCTAGGACTGGCAAGCCTTTACGATGAAGGACTCAAATGGAATGAGCATGTTTATTGTGTGCCCCAAGAGTTATCTGAAGTTGCAGGAGGTGAAGTAACGATTTTTCCTTGTGCAGTTAATTTTCAAGAATAAATGGATGGATTAATTCACTCCAAAATAAGACTTATCATCGGATTCGACAGCACTACTAATCTCATTTAAAAGTCTAAAAAAGTCAGAATCGAAAAAACCATCGCTCTCTCTTTGCTTTAAACCTACAACTCTCAACGTCCTTCGCAAAGAAAGTAATGAAATAGACCGCAACGAATCCAAGTCTTCACGAAATGAACGTCTAAAAAGCCTAAAGTAATACTGATAAACGTAATTCTCAATTGACTCTCGTTGTTCGCCACTTAAGTCTTCCGAAAGAAGGTAATCGATAATGCTTGATGAATGGTATAGATCACGAGGTAATAAAACATCTTTATTGTCTGTTGAAAAACTTCCCCATAAGAATTTTGCCTGAGACAAATGAAGAGAGCTAAATCGTAAATAAGACTCCATAGAGTTCTTGTCTGTGCTATAACTCAACCTATAAATAGAAGATTTCTCTGGCGAAAGCGGAATCAAGGTTTCTTGATAAGTGCTTTTACTATAGTCATATTCTTTTTGCTCAAGGCCGAGCTTAAATCCACCTGGCACATTCTGTCTCAAACGCAAAAAGCTTACTCCTTCCAATTGATAAAAATCTATAATTGCATCCCCCACAGGCGAAAGGTAATTTTTTAAAACGTTCCTTGCTAAGACAAAGCGATCACGAAAAAGGGCCATAGAGTAAGATCGATGAGAAAGAAGGTCATTAATAAACCGATAAAGATCTTGGACATACAGTTCTTCGCTTATCTCTTGGCCTCTTAAAGGCGCAAGATTGGGATAGCGAGAGTAAAAAAATGGATTTGCCCAAGCAGAAACTTGTACAATCTTTTTCCACTCAAAACTACTTACTCTTCGAAACTCACCTACAACATCATTGCGATAGTCATAAATCAAAAAATATGGATCTAATCTAACTCTCCCACGATAGCGATAAATATCAAAATAAGGCACAAATTCAAAGTTTGGAGCGATCTGATTAAAACTCGTTTTAAACTCAAATCTGTTTGATCTAAACTCAATCCTTCTCTCAAGTCGTCCTTCAGAAAATGTCTGAGGAATTGAACCTGCATAAAATTTTTGAAAATTAACAGTATTAAGTGCCTCTTTCGCATCTAAAGTTGGCGTTGATAGTTTTCGATCAATTCTTGATTCAAAATAAACGGGAGATAATGATAAGTTAGAGTAAATACCGTAGAACGGGATATAAATACTTACAAGTGACAATGCTAACGTTAAACCAAGAGAAAACGGCCACCAAGACCTAGCAGATGAAAAAGAAGTTCTAACATTTTGGTCTAAACCAAGTAGTAAATTAATAACAGTATGATGGAGATGATGACGCCTAAAGAGCCCAAAAAGATATGGAAGAACCAGAATCAGGCCCAGGCCAAAAAGAATTTCCGAAAAGGAATTTGCTAATCGCTCTAAAAAACGATTCGAGTGGCGATATTTTGCTCCCCCCCATAATATGCCACCAAAACTATTGTTAAAAACTAAAAATGACAATGACGATATAAATTGTGAGTGAATAAAATAAAGACAAAATAAAGACCAAAGAGATAAAAGATTGCCAAGATCCAACGGTCCAAATAATCGAACGATATAATCAACGATAAATGATAAGTAAATCTGTCCGCTTGAAAACCATGAGAGCAGGCTTACAAATACGACCCCGACAATGAAATTAGTTAGTAAACTCAAAAGCGAAAAGGCCTTGACGGATAAGTCTTGAAAACTAAATAAAGCCTTTATTTTTGACAACAATTTTTGGCGATCCAAATAAACCTCTCAAACCGTTATACGACAACAGGTAAACGCAAAATCTTTAGATATTTTCATAGAAAAACCAACTATTTACCTTATTATTCTACCTCTTCTTCCCTGTTAAAAAAACTAACACAGATAAAAATATCAAGAAAATTAGGTGTTTAAAACGCTCAAGTTTAAAATTAATTAAAGCCTATTAAAGTATAAGTGGAAAGGTTAAGCACGACATACAAAGAGCCGATAAGCTAACGATAGAGCTCGCTCCTTACTAGGGATAAGGCCATGAAAAGAGGAAAAACTGTGAACAAATTAAGATGGGAAAGCTTACAAAAATGCTCGAAGTCATTATGCACTTTTATGACCATTCTTTGTTTAGGATCTACTCCAATCTTAAGCGATATTGCATTCGCAAACGCACAAACTCCAAACCCGGACTTAAAAAATAGGGATGAGCACAAAGTAAATCAGAATCAAGCTGTCAACCAGGTTGGAGCTCTGATGCAAAACTTTATCGGGATGCATCAATCACACCAAAACCAGATGCAGATGATTAACCAGCAGGCACAATTACAGCAAATGATGACGCCTCAATATGAGCCCGCAAGATTTTTTCGACAGTGTCAAATGCTCTCAGCTCCAAATTTCCCTGAGGGTATTTGCTCTCAACCACCAACTTCTCCTCATGAAGCAGGCCTAGTAAATGCAGTAACTGAAGGTGCCGAGAGACAAATAGAAATCATAAAAATGGCGATGAGTGAAGCAAAGAACCAACCTGATGGCCTAGGTATTCAGTGTTTAGAAGATGCTAGAAATCAAACAAACACACAATTACGCAATCGCCTCGAAGGCCTGACTGCACTGATTACCGAAATCAATAAACAGAATCAGAAGTTTCGCGATGACAATCAACAACTTCTCAACGCCATTCAAGACGATTACGCACTACTAACAGGACAAAATAAAGGCAGAAGAGACCTAGCAAGTCAGTCTCAAAATCATGCGGACCTTTTTAGTAACGAGTGTCAAAACATTATGGCCAAAGAGTCAGGAGTCGGAAGAATAAATCAAATTATGAATAGTTCTGGGCTACTAGGCCTACAAAATGACATCACAAGTGAAAGAGGTGAAGCAACATCATTTCTTTCAAATAGATCAAGTGTCATTTCTGATATTGAAACTTCTATTCAGAATATTCAACGTGGAATTAGAAATCATGGAGTCGAAACAACATCTGGAGACTTTAACACTTTATTTCAAAGAATTGCAGGTTCAGATGAAGCGACTCGACAACTCTTTGGAAGTGACTCTCCCCTCGTTCGAGTTGTGGGTAGTGAGTTTACAGAAATACAACAAAGAAAAAATGATGCCCAACAAACTCTTGCTAGTTTAGGGGTATCCACAAACATTCCAACTATGGATGGAAACTTTAGAAGAAACCTAAACGACTCTTTTATTGATGACATCGTTCACGAGATGAGACGCTCAAATGACAATTTGGTAGTCAAGTGTATGACAGGTCAAGGTTCATCAGCACGTGGCATGAGTTTAGATGATGTTCTCGCCTCAGTTCACCATTCTCAAATTGAGGACAGAAGTATTCCCGCGGTCAGAGAGTTTCAAGGTCAATTGAGGCAAATTCTCAACTCTGACTCCTCACTAGAGGCCAAGCTTGATCAGATCCGCCAACTTGAAGAGAGATCAGGCCAAATTCGAATCACATATTTGGACTCAGAGTCAAGAATGGTCCAAGGAGGATCTATTTATAATTACTTTCAACAGGCCTCTCAAAGCTGTCGAAGGGAAGTCAATAGAACAACTACAACATCTCAACATAGACTAAATGATAATATCCAAAGGGTAAGAAATGAATTGCATGGTCTAGCAAATGAGTATGATACCTTCGCTTCTAATTTAGCAAATAATATTTCAGATACACTCATTAATTGCCAAGGTCGAGATCTACCAAGCGGTGCTAATAGCTGTCACTCAGGAATGATGGATAAAACAAACCCGCAATTTTGTGTCAGACACGCAACACAGTGTGCGAATCAAATCAATAGCTGTTACTCAGAAGTTAGACAGGTCGTTGAAACAAAACAAAATGAAATCCAACAAAAAGCTAATCAGTATAATAATAACATTCAAGCTTTTGTTGCTGCTCAAGAACAACTCCTCACCCAAATAAAAAATAGACTTCTTCAAGATCAGACTATGATTCAACAGTTTTTCCCTGGTGCAGATTTTAGCTTAGAGGCCAACCTTTTTATCACGATGCCTGAAATGGTTGATGAGTTTGGTGTACAAATTCGAGGTGGAAGCGATTTTATTCCAGGAGGACTAGAGGAGTTGGCGGAAAGAGTTCACCAAATGCAAGCAAAGTTTAGCGAACAAGCAAATAAGGTTAATAATGTGTTGAATGATTACATCAGCAAACAAAGAGAAAACCTTAGAAAGCAAAAGCATAATTTAAGCAGAAGAGTTGATCAATGTGAAAGAAAATTACAAGCTTTTGCCTCGAAGGCGAATAAAGATTATGAGAGAGAGAGAGAACTATTCCAAAAAAGTGCCACAGAGGTTCAAAACGTATGTAATCGCTTTGAGCAATTGGGGGCCATGAATCCTCACGCTGCATGTGACGGCTTCGTTCAAGATCTTTTTAAATCCTCTCTTGAAGCAAGCGCTCACCTATCAGCAGAGGCCAAAAGAGTCATCAACGACTACAATAACCACTGTGCAGAATTTCAAAATGAAAGACGAGTAAGTTCCAAAGATGAGTTTGAAGGGGATCTAGTTGAACTATGTAAGGCCAACGGAGGCGTATGGGATAAAAGTATTAGAGATATTGCAAACAGATACGCTTCGAGCATGAATGGTGTATCGGGTAGAGATATTATAAACTATATGGACACTGGAGACAGTAGAGATATCGAAAACTACCGAGATAATCAACATGTGCTAGAGCAGTTTAGAGAGTTACACCTCTCAATAAAAGATGGTCGAATATCTCAAAGTTCAACAAGTGAAGATATAATACAAGACTTAGGAGATAGATTTTGCAAAGGAATAAGTCAAGAATCAAAATGTCGCCAAAGAATAAACGACCAGCTTATAAATAGCATTAATGGTTACTCCGAAACAAACATTTGTAACAATATTGGAATTGAAGCCTTTGCAAAAGCAAGTGCATCAGCAACTACCGATAATAATAACACGATCCGAACCACTGCCGACAGGCTCCGTTCAGATATCGTCAGGGATAACTACTCTAGAGCAAATATCATCTTAGGAAATTTAGTTGACGGATTAAACCCTGAAAGAGGGATTGCTTCAGCAAATTTGCCAAGCGCATTTGGTGAGAACACAAGCTCAATAGCTTGTCATGCACAGGCCGGACAACAAAGAGGAGGCCAAGATTTCCTCCAAATGTTTGATCAAATGACTGGAGGAGATTTTGCGACAGGACGAGGAACAAGTCGATAGGACTTGGGCCTAAGCAAAAGCAAGGAAGAAAGTGAATTCAGGAAGAGAAAACAACATTAACAAGAAAAGCTTTTTATCCATAAACGTATGGATCAATTTAGTCTTTCTTTCTCTCGCATTAAGTGCAGCCTCTTGCCTACCCGAAAATACATCAGAAACAAAATCTTCAGGTGCAAGAGGAAGTGGTGGCACGCTAAGCTCGCCTGCTTCAGTAAATCCGGGTTTTGGAAGAATCTTATCAGATAATCCCATCATACTCTCCCGAAATGCGAACCTTTCCCCAGAGGCGAACTTAGATAGTTGGCTTAGCAATACTCCTGAGTTTATTGTTTTAGATCAACACTTAAACAAGCGCTGCGAGCTCTCACCGGGTTTCCCAGCGGTCAATAATTGTGTCAGAGTCAAAAAAGACGAAAATTTTTCACAAATTACAAACTCATCTGCCAGATGGGCCTACTCGACTCGCACAGATGAGTTTCACGAAGTGAATACATTTGCACATATGCAAAGAATAATTCAGAGATATTTCTCCGTCTTCAAAGAAAGGCTTGAATCTCCCTACTCTACAACCGTTCCAGGTAATTATTTAGACTCGAAGGCCTTCTGGTTGTCAGATAGAACCCTCTGGGGTTATGCAAACTGTAACCTTATAGATAACGCCTCTTTCAGCCCTTCGAAGTTTTCAATCTGCATGGGGAAAGACTCCGAGTTTAGCAATATGCGATGGGCCCAAGACTCAACTATTATTTACCATGAAATGGGACACGCTTTTAACTATATTCTAACCAATACAAGAAACACTGCAGATCCGGCGATTCTTGAACGCTCTGCCTTGAGAACATTTTTCTATGACGAAGGTGGATCGATTGACGAAGGGCTTTCAGATTATGCAAGCTATTTTATGAATGGAAGAACAAAAATTGGTGAATGGGCCATGGGGCGACTCAATCAAGCCGCCAGACCCATGAGCGAAGCCGAGTCAATCCATATACCAGGAGTCAATACAACAAGTTCGGGCAGGCTTTCTTACCCCACTTATGTGACCTATGACCCAAACTTTCCATCAGACCCACTGGAGGATGTTCACTTTGCAGGGCAAATCATTTCCCACTATCTTGTTGCTTTAACTGAAGATATACAGTACCACTGCCATATCAGTAATAGTAGAGCTAGAGATCTCGTCATGTTTGCTATCAGTGAGTCTTTAACTAAGCTTGGAGACCTTACGGCAAAAGGTTCCGACAGTAACCCAGAAGGACATATCAATCACAGTCGTGCACATGCAAGAGAGTGGATTCGAATCAACAATCCTATTAACTTTAGATCTTTTTCTCAAAGCATGGCGAGAAAGGTTAAAAATATTATCGTCGATAATAATCAGCTAAATTGTGACTATACGACAGATGATCACGAGAGGCTTTTAGATAGCTATGGGCTTCTTTTATTTCGTACCTATAATGAGAGCGGAAATCATAAAGACTATGGCCACATGGCCGACTTTGACACTAGAGTTCTAAGCTCCAATCGCATAAAGAC
>SKIL01000054.1 GCA_007116425.1 Bacteriovoracaceae bacterium
CGAGCGCGCAGCCTCGACTCAGGAGCTGAGTTTTAGTGAACTCTTAACTCGAAGAGTTCCGACTATTTTTATTGCAAGAGAAATGTTTTTAAGTGAATACGGGCCTTTGGTTTATAATATTCGAGACGGTCTGGAGATGGCACAGAATGGCCGCAGGCTTTGGGAAGAAGACCTCTATGGAAGTGAAGAGGCAACAGATATTGACTTAAGACTTGGTTTTTTGCGTGAGTACTCTCGGCGCTTAGAGACATCTAATTTGCAAGTTCGATCAGTTTTTTATGAACAATTGGAACATGAAAACCAGAGAGTCATTACCCATGATTACGACTCTCGTTACTATTCAAAGGCCTATGACTTTTACGTTCGAAACCCGAGAGTCATTGAAGAGAAAAAGAGGCGAAGTCAATTCTCTGAGCGAACGTTAAATAGTAAACAGCGCTCATTTTGGAATCAACTTCAAGTACAAAGGATGCGTCGAAATGAGTAAGGAATTATTAGAGCTAGTACTGGCCTCACAAAGTCCAAGGCGACGCGAACTTTTATCTTGGCTCGAAATTCCATTTGCTATTCGTCCTTCAGAGGTAGAGGAAGTGTCAGATGCAACTGAGCACCATCTCGTGGCCGAAGACTTGGCCCGCTTGAAAGGGCAAGATATTTTGAAGTCGCTCTATAGCGAGGGAAAAACGAATGTTTTGGTTGTCGCATCTGATACGATGGTATGTGACGAAGACAAAATTTATGGAAAACCAAAAGATACTCAGCAGGCGAAAGAGTTTTTACTAAGACTTTCAGGCCATACTCATCAGGTGATTAGCTCCCTTTATCTTGGAAGCTTCGATCCTCATAATCCAGGTCAAATACTCGAAACGACCTCTCATGTGAAAACAGCTGTGACCTTTAGTGATTTTGAGAGTGAAGAGGAAGTTTTAGAGAATTATTTAAAAACTGGTGATTCTCTCGACAAGGCCGGCGCTTATGGAATTCAAGGACCGAGTTTAACCTTTATTGAGAAGATTTCGGGCTCTTATTCGAATGTTGTTGGGCTCCCGCTCTATGAGTTAAGGGTCTTAATGAAAGCTTTTTTATCGCAGCATTACGGCCATCGGCAGTACCTCAGGGATTATTTTGTAAAGTCATAAGAATCAGTATTACTAATATCAAAAAACTTTGCTACGTTTTAAGCTATGAGTAATTTATATTTGAGCTGCATTGCTTCCATATTATTTCTACTTCCTCTAAATTTAATCGCTGCCCAAAGGTCGCTCGCAAGCGTTTCTGAAGAAGAGCGAACAATGGCCTTGAATGATCTTCAGGCGACCCGCGATGCCCAGGCGGATATTCGGGCCATTTCGGATATTGCTCCAGAGAATTTTCCGCGCGAAGTTCGAAGGTTGCGAGAAAGTGTTGAGCGATTTTTTGATCATAAAAAACGAGTTTGTAACGGAGAGTTTTCAACTGTTATTCTCAATCCGGTTGAGGTGACAGGGGAAATGGTTTTAAGTGAAGAGATCGTGGTTAGAAAACTCAATGCCCAAGAGCGCAGAATTTGTTTTCGAGAAATGCAAGAGATGCAAAGGCTCTATATCAACAATACATTTCAGGCGCGCAAAAGATATTTAGATTTTATTCATGAAGAACGGATAAAAGAACTTGATAAGGCCCGTAGACAGGCCTTAGATGAAATCGAGCAAAGTTTTTCCCAGTCGTAAATTTCTAGTCCTCTGAATTTTTAGAACCCTTTAAAACGGCCTTTGGAGCGGTTTTAAGTGGTCTCAAACTTCGAAATGGACCAACAGACCTTTTTGGACGTAAGCTAAAAGATTTAACACTTAGGTTAACTCCTGGCTTTCTTCCAATCTTTGCTTTTAGTGAGTGCTCAACTGGTCGCTCTACTTTGTTTTCTGATTCTTGGTTCATGATCATCCTCGCTTTTACGCTTTTAAAAAGTTTTTAAAATGCTTAAATTTTTTGCGAAAACAATCTTAAATAGAATGGGTTTCCATTAAATTTAAAGATGACTTCGCATCAGCGACCAAGTCTCTGATGATCCGTCATACCTTATAAAAACCCAAATCGAAAGCTGATTTCTCAGCTAGAGGGCAAGGGCGACGAAGTCATCGAAATTTGGTCTTTTTTGTAAGTCCAAATGACTTCAATAGCTACTCCTTAGACATAGTCAAAAAAGTAAAGAGCTGTTCTCAATTTTAACGGCATACGCCTTCAAAAACTGTAGACACATTCTAGCACAAATTTGAAAAATTGGAAAAAGAGTGAAAAATCGGCTACTAGGTATTATTCGCCCGGTGTCTAAATACTGGAAAATAAATAAAATAAGAGGTTTAAGGCCTTATGAGGAGATATTATGCCAAAGAGAATAAGCTTTGCTTTGCTTCCACTGATAGTCAGTCTTTTTATGAGTTCTTGCTCGAGTTTTCAGCGTACAGCTGTGGGTACGGCCACCCCTATATTTTACGCTGCCTCTGGTGAGATTGAGACGGAAAAAAACTGGCAAATGTTCAAGGAAGGAGCACCGGCGAACTTAAAGCTTATGGAAGCGCTTCTCTATGTTAGACCTAAAGACGCTCGAATGCTCGTAAGTCTTACTAAGGGGTATGGTGGCTATGCTTTCGCAGTTAATGAAACGCTTTGGCTCGATGATCATCTCGCGGGAAGAAGTAACTCCGAACATCGAGACCAGGCCATCTATAATTACTCAAAGTCTATCGAATATGGGTTTCGCTATTTAAATCAAAGAGGTGTTGATTTGGGTGAAATGAAAAGGGCCATTCGCAGTGAGGGGGGAATTGTTGAGTATTTGAACTCAAAGCTTTCGGCATCTCGCGATCGCGATGTCGAAGCGGTTTTGTTTAC
>SKIL01000055.1 GCA_007116425.1 Bacteriovoracaceae bacterium
AAAAGCTCATCCATCAGGCTATCTAAAACTAAATAACCTTTAGGGAGGGCCCTGACGGAAGATGATTTTGGATCAATTTCAACTAGACCGCGAAGTTTCCATTGGTCGGCCAAGGCCATAAAGTCTTCACATTGTTGAGGATCCTTAAAAAATTCAACCGGAGTAATCCCTAAAAATGTGCGCATCTGCATATAGAAACTTTCCAGTCTAACTTGCTCTGCAGTTAGCGGCTCTAAGTCAGGTTCAAAGTCACTCTCCTTGGCCTTGGACTGATCTCTCAAGAGCGCCTTCCACTTGTATCGAGTTTTTGAGTTGGCAAGATATCCTGTTGCCGACGGGCCAAGAGCGGCAACAGTCTCACCCTTCCAGTATTTTAAATTGTGAGAACTCTCTAGCCCGGGAAGTGCAAAATTTGAGACTTCATAATGATTATAGCCGCGCTCTCGTAAGTACTCACTAACAAATAAGAACTCTTCTTCAATCCACTCTTCATCGGGAAGTTCATCGTAGTGAACATAATGTGTTGGAACAGTCAGAATATAGAGACTTATATGTTTCGGATGATGTTTGAGGATCGTCTCCAACTCGCGCTCAATATTTCTTCCAAGCTTTTTGGAAAAAGGGAGTCCTAGCATAAAATCAACCGAGTAATTGACCTGAAGCTCTTTAAATTTTTTTAATGTCTCGTAAACATCATCGATATTATGAACTCGATCAATAATTTTCAAAAACCTTTCATCAAGAGATTGAATCCCAAGTGAATATCGATTAACTCCTGCACGGTTCCACGCTCTTAGGCCTTGATCGGTCCAACTCCCAGGGTTCACTTCAAGTGTAAATTCAACCTCCTTATCCAGTTCAATCTTTTTTCGCTTAAAAAAAGAGCTGAGGAACTCGGCCCCACGCTCTCCCCACAAAGAAGGTGTTCCCCCACCAATATAGAGTGTCTCCAAAGGTGCCCAAGAGGCATTGGCCTGGGCCAATTCGCGCTGGTGGATATCCCAAGTCTTTTCAAGATAAGTGTGGAAGAGTTCAAGTTCGCTCAAGTTGGAATCTTTACGCTTATAAAAATCGCAATAATTGCAAAGATGGCGACAAAACGGGAAATGAATATAAAGTGATTTAATCGATTCGACCATATTCCTACTTTTAGCTATTTTTTTATTTGGATAACATAGTTTGCTCTACTTGTCGTTTTCTTGTGCTTTTGTCACACTGTTTTAATTGCAATTTTTTTATTCTGAGGATTCTATGATTCACGAACAAATAAGACTCTCCAATGGTCTCGATACGCTTTTTATTAACTGCCCAGGACACACAGCAGCAAGCGTACAGGTCTGGTTTCGTGCTGGCAGTGCACTAGAGGAGAAAAAAGATCATGGCATTGCTCATTTTCTTGAGCATATGTTTTTTCGTGGAACCGACAAAAGACCGGGGGCCCAAATTGCTCACGATGTAGAGTCCTACGGTGGTGAAATTAATGCTTTCACTTCATTTGATTATACTTGCTACTATATTAACTCGCCCGCCTCAAAGCTAGAGACAACGATTGAGATTTTACTCGACATGGTATCAAACCCTCGCTTTCTTGAAGAAGATATTGTTCCTGAGCGTGGAGTGGTCTTTGAGGAATACCGCCGCTCGCTGGATAGCCCTGGCCAATACAGCTTTCATCGCTTGCAGCAACAAAGTTTTTCCGGAAACTATGGCCATCCGATTCTTGGCAATGAAAAGACCATCAAAAACTTTTCTCAGCAACAATTAATCGACTTCCGTAAAAAACATTATAATCTCAATAACGCTCTTTTGGTTGTTGCTGGAGATATGAGCAATCGAAAAAAAATCGAAGAAATCATCTCTCAATTTAAGCTTCCGAGTGGGCCGGTTTCAAAACTTCCCAAATTAAATATTAAGAAAACGCCCACCATCGACGTCTTTACTAAAGATGTTCGCATGGCCCAACTCACAATAGTTTTGCAAGCTTCAGACTTTGTGCAACCCAATGCTACGTCAGAAGATTTAGCAATGAATTGCTTAGGGCATGGAGAGACTTCAAGGCTTCATCAAGCTCTCGTCATCGAAGGACAAATCGCGAATGGTTGTTCCGCTTCGACATTGTTTATGAATCGCGGAGGGGCCCACCTTATCAGACTTTCATTTCCCGTCAAAAATACAAAAAAGGTTTTAGACAAATTCACAAAAACAATTAGTGAAATTATCAAAACGGGAATGACAAAAGACGAAGTTAAAAAAATCAAACAACAGTATATTGCCTCTAAGGTTTATGACTTAGAATCCGTCGAGGCCCGAGCATTCTCATTAGGCCATGGATTTGCACAAAATAATGACGTCAATGCTGAAGATGAGTTCATCTCACGAATGAAGCATGTCACGACGAGCGAAGTAAATTCGGCCCTGGAAGAAATCTTTTCACGCACCTCTCACCTTAATCTCCAACTCCCAAAAGGTGAAGACGTTAAAAAGTTCAAACAACAACTCGAGGGGTTTCATAAGAAGCTTACGAATCTAACTCAAAGTAAGACTGCCTCTGCTGCTCAAAAATACAATGCTCTAAAAGTTGAAACAAGCAAATACGACAAGCAAGTTAAATTGATTGAGTTTAAAAAAGGTATCAAGCTACTTTATCGAAAAAATCCCATGGCCCCAACTTTTGTTCTTCACTCCTATATGAAGGGAGGACTTAGCGAAGAGAGCTCCAGCAATAATGGAATCTATCACCTACTATGTGCTCTTTTAACCAAAGGACATAAGAAGCTAAAATATGAGAAGCTTCAGTCTATCCTTGAGGAGCGCTCCGCTAGTTTCTCAGGCTTTTCAGGCAAAAACGCTTATGGACTGACCATGCACGGGCAAAGTGAGAACTTTGGGGAGCTGTCAGAAATTTTTCTTCAGAGTTTTATCTCACCGGCGCTGCCTGCAAAATTTCTCAAACATGAAAAAGAAATGACTTTAAGGTCATTAGAAAATATCAAAGAGGATCCTATTAGAAATTGTTTCCAAACTGCATCATCTTACTTTTTTAATAAGCATCCGTATTCGCGCCCAGTGCTTGGAAGCGAAAAGAATGTAAGGAGTATCTCACGCAAAGCGATTGAAGAGCTTCATCTAAAAAACCTTAAGAATAAAGAAATTCTTCTTACTTATTGTGGTGACTTAGAGTTAGAAGAAGTTATTGATACACTCAGACCTCATCTTGATACGCTCAAAACTCGTAACTCAAAAAATACAAAGTTTCACAAATACACTCCAAAGCAAACCGATCATACTCATCTCAGCTTTGATCGCGAGCAAACGCATATTTTTATCGGCATTCCATGTGGACCACTCACTCACAAGGATAATCTTTATCTCAAAATGCTGACGTCTCACCTTTCTGGACAATCTTCTGAACTCTTTGTCGATGTAAGAGATAAGAAAGGACTTTGCTATTCGGCCCAACCTGTACACATGATGGCCCTTGAGTGTGGCTACTGGGGTATCTATATGGGAAGTGGGCACGATAAAGTCGAACCTGCAAAGGCCGCAATCTTTGATATTATTGAAAAAATTAAAAAGAATGGTCTGAGTAAAAGTGAATTTAATCGCATTAAAGATATGATTGAAGGTCAGAGTTTAATCAACGTTCAAACCAATGAAGATTACGCCAGTGTTTACTCCGTTCCGGCCCTACACGGCCAAGGGTTAGATTTTTATCATCAATCAAATAAAAATATTCGCGAACTCAAACATGAAGAATTTCAAAAAGAAATAAAAAAGATCTTAGGCCGTAAATGGAGTACGATCACAGTTGGGAGAGATTAACTCGAGTTTTTTTAAGATGCTTTTATCTTTGAACTGTTTGCAACAAATAAAATATAAGACTCAACACCTGCATCCTCAGAGTGCGCCAAATTATTTCTGGCCACAATATTCATAAGCTCGGCCACTCCAGAAAACTTTGTCGAAAGTTTTTTGAAAAACGAGGGAACTTCGTAGGCCTCAGGGACAATGTGATTAAGTCGTTGATAAGCAATTTGTCCAATTTCTTGGTAATAACTAATATCAATAATTTTTCTATTCATCGAATCTGAAAAATAACCGCAAAGAAAGAGGGCCGTATCACCTACATCTTTGAGCATATTCCTTTGAGTCGTTCGCGTTTCGTTTGAAGCCTCTAAAAGTTTAACTCCGAGGGTTTTCTCTCTGACTTTTCCCTCATCGGTGAGCTCAAAGTATTTTCCCGACTCACCAAAATGATCCATGACCAGTGATGAATAATAGATGGCCTCATGTGGTAATGGAGAGGCGCATTTTTGATTAATCTCCAGTAATTGGTCATAAAAAAATGATTGAAGTGAAGTTTCAAGAACAATCTCAGATTTTGAGGTATTAGGATCTGACTTAAAAGTCATTTAACCTCCTTAGGTCAATAAAAACAGAGCGGAGATCTGCACTCCACCCTATCATTATAGCATTACTTAAGCTTTCGCAGAAAAGCAGGCAGGTTTTACCTTCTACGGCCTACTAAATCCCTTTATTTATAGGATGTTAGAATATTCACAACACCACGTCCTAAACGTAGATGTTTTGTTTATTATTTGATAAATGAGAGCTACACATAAAATATTGATTTAGAGAAAGGAATCAGAATGTCTGAATATCGTCCTAAAAAAGTCACAAAAAAAGAGTGGGAAGAGCTCGCGGTTAAAGAGCTCAAGGGAAAACACCCTAAGGAAAAGGGTGAAAGCTCTGCAGAGAGAATTAAACTCAAACCACTTTACACTCAAGAGGATACTCAAGGCCTAAACTTCAACGATACGATGCCTGGATTTGAACCATATATTCGTGGACCTCGCGCAACGATGTACACTGGAAGACCTTGGACGATTAGACAATATGCTGGTTTTTCAACTGCTGAAGAGTCCAACGCTTTTTATCGCAAGGCCTTGGCCGCCGGGGGGCAAGGTGTCTCCGTCGCGTTTGATCTCGCAACTCACCGTGGTTATGACAGTGATCACCCACGCGTTTTGGGTGATGTGGGTAAGGCCGGTGTGGCAATCGACAGTGTTGAAGATATGAAAATTCTCTTTAACGAAATTCCGTTGGATAAAGTTTCAGTTTCAATGACCATGAATGGGGCCGTTCTTCCTATTTTGGCCAATTATATCGTTGCCGCTGAAGAGCAAGGGGTTAGCCCAAACAAATTATCCGGCACGATTCAAAATGATATTCTCAAAGAATTCATGGTGAGAAATACATATATTTATCCACCTCATCCGTCGATGCGAATCATCTCAGACATTTTTGCTTATACCGCTGATCATATGCCGAAGTTTAATTCGATTTCAATCTCTGGCTATCATATGCAAGAGGCCGGTGCGGATACGGCCTTAGAGCTCGCCTACACTTTGGCCGATGGAAAAGAGTATGTTGAAGCGGCGATTAAGTCGGGACTTAAAATCGATCAGTTCGCTCCAAGACTCTCCTTCTTTTTTGCGATTGGAATGAATTTTTATCAAGAAGTTGCCAAGCTGAGGGCCGCAAGATTTTTATGGGCAAAAATTATTGATCAATACAATCCAACTAATCCCAAATCAAAAATGTTGCGCACGCATTGCCAAACTTCAGGCTGGTCGCTAACAGAACAAGATCCTTATAATAATATTGTAAGAACGGCAATTGAAGCAATGGCCGCAGTTTTTGGTGGAACTCAATCACTTCATACCAATTCTTTTGATGAGGCCATTGCTCTTCCGACGGAGTTCTCTGCCAGAATCGCTCGCAATACTCAACTTATCTTACAAGAGGAAACCGGAATTACAGACGTGATTGATCCTTGGGGTGGTTCCTACCTTATGGAATCTCTCACACAGGAGATGGTTGATAAGGCCTGGGATATAATTTTAGAGATTGAAAAGATGGGTGGAATGGCAGCAGCTATTGAAAAGGGAATCCCAAAATTAGAAATTGAACGGGCATCGGCAAAAAAGCAGGCGCGAATTGATCGCGGTGAAGATGTCATTGTTGGAGTGAATAAGTATAAGACTGAAACAGAAGATAATGTCGATGTCTTAGAAATTGATAATCACAGCGTTCTAAATAAACAAAAAGAGCGGCTTCAAAAAATTCGATCCGAGCGAGATGAGAAGGCCGTAGAAAAAGCACTCGAAGCCTTAACTCATTACGCGCAAACAGGTGAAGGTAATGGCCTTGATCTTAGCGTTAAGGCCGCTAGGTTACGAGCAACGGTTGGAGAGATTTCTTATGCCCTTGAAAAAGAGTGGGGACGCTTTAAATCTCAAACCCAAACTGTTTCTGGAGTCTACGGCAAGTCTTATGATGATTCTCAAGACCAAGGTTGGAATATGATCAAAAAAGATATTGAAAGTTTTGAAGAGAAGCACGGAAGAAGACCTCGAATGCTCGTGGCAAAAATGGGCCAAGACGGTCACGACCGTGGGGCCAAAGTAATTGCCACGGCCTTTGCAGATGTTGGGTTTGATATTGATTTAGCGCCACTTTTTTCGACACCAGAGGAAGTTGCGAGACAGGCCATTGAAAACGATGTTCACGTTGTGGGCGTCTCTTCTCAGGCCGCCGGACATAAAACATTAATTCCGGCACTCATTGAAGAATTAAAGAAACAAGGTGCTCCAGAGATTATCGTCATTGCAGGTGGAGTTATTCCAAAGCAAGACTATGACTTTTTGTATAAGCAAGGCGTAAAAGGTATTTTTGGCCCAGGCACGGCCATCCCACATGCGGCCAAAGAAGTCTTGGCCTCAATCAATGAGAGTTTAAGCTGATGGCAAAATCGAAAGCAAAAAATTTGCCCATCGACGTCGATAAACTTTTAAGTGGTGATCGCAGGTCTTTATCTAAGGCCATCACGCTGGTTGAAAGTAAAAAGCTTGAACATCGAAAGCTTGCTCAAGAACTTATTGAAGAAATTCTTCCACACACTGGAAATGCCAAGCGAATCGGAATTACGGGAACTCCAGGAGTTGGTAAGTCTACCTTTATTGAGTCTTTCGGACTTTATTTGATTCGCGAACACAAACATAAAGTTGCCGTTCTTACGATTGATCCAAGCTCTCCCGTAAGTGGTGGAAGCATCTTAGGTGATAAAACTCGAATGGAGGAGCTCTCCCAAAATATGAGCTCCTTTATCCGCCCCTCTCCTTCATCTGGAGCACTAGGAGGAGTGGCGCTTAAAACCCGCGAGTCGATGCTTTTATGTGAAGCCGCTGGGTACGACACCATTATTGTAGAAACTGTTGGCGTTGGACAAAGTGAATATGAAGTGGCCGACATGGTCGACTTCTTTTTGCTTCTAGTTCTTCCCGGTGGTGGCGATGATATTCAAGGAATTAAGAAAGGTATTCTTGAATTATCAGACCTTATTTTGATTAATAAGGCCGACGGCGCAAGTAAAACAATTGCCGACCAAACTTTGGCCCATTACCACAGTGCACTTGAGCTATTCAATCACAAGAAAGATGAGTGGGTTCCAAGAGTTTTGGCGTGTTCGGCCTTAGAGAATACCGGGATTGATGGCGCGTGGAAGGTTATCAATGACTTCTATGAGCAAAGCTCTCAATCCGGAAAAATAAACGATAAAAGGGCAACGCAAAATCAAAAGTGGATGAATAAGGTTTTGTGGCAAATGATTGAGCAAAAACTCAAAGAAAACCCAGAGGTTTTAAACTCTTGGGAGAGCTATAAGAAGGCAGTGGGCAAGGGCTCAAAAAGCCCTTACTTAGCTGCCTTGGAAATCGTAAACCGAATCTTTAAATAGACTAATCAGCTTTGAAAAATTTCAAAAACTCTGAGTCTGAAGATAGGATCATCTTTGATTGTGACCCAATTGACTTGCGATAAGCTTCCATTGATCTTAAAAAATTAAAAAACTCTGGGTCACGACTCATCGCCTCAGCATAGATTCTTGCGGCCTCAGCTTCACCTCCACCACGAATCTCTTGAGAACGGCGATAAGCTTCAGACTGAATTCGTCTCAAATCTCTTTCACGTCGCCCATCAATTCTCGCTCTTTCTGCTTGTCCCATCGAACGAATTTTCTCAGCAATACGCTCTCTTTCAGAAATCATCCGTTGGTAAACATTGCGCTCAACAGACTCTTCGTAAGCAATACGTCTTAATTGCACATCGACAAGCTCGATACCGAATTCTGTTAATGAGTCAGAAGCTGCTTCGACGATCATCGCACTTAACTCTTCTCGCCCGACTTCAACGCGCTCAATATCACCCGTTGTATCTTCTATGACCTCATACTCAATCACTATGTCATCCTCTAGATCACCTCTTTCGGCCTGCCTTCTTCTTCTCTCTACCAGATCTACAATGTCGTTTGAGAGACGAACCGCCTCAACAAGATTGTGATTTGAAATAACGTCTCGAGTGGCAGAGTCGAGAATGGCGTCTAGACGGGCCTTGGCCGCACGCTCACTCTCAACGGTTTGGATAAATCGAAGAGCATCAACGATTTTCCAACGCGCTGTCGTATCAACTTGGATATATTTTTTATCTTTTGTTGGTACTTGGTTTGGATGTCCATCCCAAGATAAAATACGCTTATCAACAAAGCGAGCATCTTGAACAAATGGGATTTTCATATGCAGGCCAGCTTCAGTGACCGGCTCTCCAACCGGCTTACCAAACTGAGTAATGATCGCCTGACGTCCCTCTCCTACGATGAAAAAAGTATTTCCACCGACAAGGACAACTGCAAGAAAAAGAACAGGTAGTATAACTTGTTTAATATTATCCATGACTAGTTTGCTCCTTTATTTTGAAAAATAGGAAGAAGCCCTTCAATTTTTGAATCAACAATAGTGAGGTTTTCAAATCGCTCAAAGATTTCTTCCATTGTTTCAAGATAGAGACGTCTTCTCGTGATTTGTGGAGCTCGTGCGTACTCACGATGAAGTGCGATAAATTGAGCAGCATCCCCTTTCGCGCGGTTCACAATCGCCTCTGCATAACCTTCTGCCTGAGAAATGGTTTGCTCGGCCTCACCTCGAGCGAGTGGAACAACTTGGTTATACTCTCTCTCGGCCTGGTTAATAGTGCGCTCTTGTTCTTGTCTAGCAGAGTTAACATCATTAAATGATGGTCTGACAATCTCTGGTGGATTCACATCCTGCAACCTAACCGTAACGACATAAACGCCAATATCGTAATAGTCTAAAATTTCCTGCAAAACATCTTTGGCCTGATTGGCAATTTCAACCCTTCCAATTGTGAGAACATCGTTAACCAGCCGATCCCCAACAACTCTTCTCATGGCCGACTCAGAAATATCGCGAATATTTGTCTCTGGCTCAGCTGCATGGAAAAGGAATTTGAATGGGTCAGCAATTTGGTACTGAACAACCCATTCAACTTCGGCAACGTTTAAGTCACCTGTAAGCATTAAGGACTCATCCTTAAATCTTCTGGCCGAATGCTGACGGCTTCCAGGAATACCAGAGCTTCTAAAGCCAAATTCTAATTGGTGAACCTTTCGAGTCTTCACTTTTTGAATTTGGTCGATCCCAAGAGGGATTTTGAAGTGGAGCCCAGGAGGATTTGTTTGGACATATTTTCCAAACCTCAGAACCACCGCCTCTTCGTCAGGCTGTACCGTGTAGAAAGATGTCGCCACAAACAAAAGGAGAAAAAGTCCCCCAAGTGCCGCGGGAACATACTTTTTCATTTTGTCCCAGTCATTTTGAAATTTTTCGAATTCGTTCATAGCTTTTATTCAACCTCCATCATGAGAACGCCTGCATCAAGCACTTGTCCTTCTTGAACTTGAACCGATTTAACGACACCATCTGTTCCACTCTTAATCTCATTCTCCATTTTCATGGCCTCTAAGATTAAAAGCGTGTCGCCTTTTTTTACTTCATCACCTTCATTTACTAAAATTTTTACAACCTTACCAGGCATTTGCGACAAAAGCTCACCTTGTCCACCACCGGCAAGCCCCGAGGGCTTGAAGCCATAATACAGTTTAAAAACGCGATCCACGTTTAAAAGCTCGGTGGGCAACTGCTGTCGTGCCATTTTTTCCCAGCGAATATTATCTGTAGAGGTAAAATATTGACCTGCAAGTTGGCGCACAAAGACTCGACGCGTATCAATAATTTTATTATCCTCAAGTGTCGAATACTCAAACTCAACTAGACTACTGGAGTGGCGAATGGTTTTAGTTAGGTCTACAATGAGTTCATTTTTTTCACTATCAATTAAATATGTTCTCACGATTACATCCCCATCCTTCGGGCCTCAATACAGGCCAATTTGCGATAGATAGATGTGTAGTTCACATCTGTGACGACTTTCTCTTGTGGCCTTTTGGTCGCAATGAAATTGGTTGAATAATTTCCGGCGACAAAGTCCTCGTCATTGAGAATCACTTTATGAAGAGGGATATTTGTCTTGAGACCTTCAATCAGTAGGCCCTCAAGGGCCTTTTTCATTTTACGAAGGGCCACACTGCGAATAATTCCCTTAGTGACCAGTTTTCCCACCATAGGATCAAAGTCGGCGGTCACTTCTAGGTCGCGGTATAAATAGTGATCAAAGCGCGTTCCTTGTGGAAAGTTAGTTTCAAAACCCGTAACTTTACCAGGAGCAGGAATCATCGTTATCGGATCTTCAGCACAAATTCGGCACTCAATCGCGTGACCAGTACGCGTAATCCACTCTTGATCAGGGATACCTAAGTCCTCACCAAATGACGATTGAATCATACAAGCAATGAGGTCAATTCCCGTAATTTCTTCTGTAATTGGGTGTTCAACCTGAATTCGAGTATTCATTTCGAGAAAATAAAAGCTCTTATCTTCTCCCATGATAAACTCAACAGTTCCGGCCGAGTCATAGTTTACACTTTTGGCCAGTTGAACGGCCGTATCGCAAACTTTCTGCCTTAACTCCTCATCATCTCCAATAAAGGGCGATGGAGCTTCTTCAATAATTTTTTGGTGACGCCTTTGAACTGAACACTCTCTTTCAAAAAAGTGGTACACATTACCCTTTTTATCCGCAAGTATTTGCACCTCAATATGCCGAGGGTTCACAATAAATTTTTCAACCAAAAGATCACCATTACCAAAGGCCGCTAGCGATTCTCTTCCGACTGCTTCAAATTGTTTTTTGATATCCTCAGGTCCTTCACACACGCGCATCCCACGCCCACCGCCTCCGGCCACGGCCTTGAGTAAAACGGGGTAGCCAATTTCCTCTCCAACTTGGAGGGCCTCTTCAACTGACTTAACCGCATCGGCCGTACCAGGAACAACTGGGACTCCGGCCTTTTGGGCAATTTGCTTTGAGACCGCTTTGTCACCCATGAGGCGAATCGCCTCCGCGTGAGGACCAATAAAGACCACGCCTTCGTCCTCTAAGCGTTTTGCAAAAAGAGTGTTTTCAGAGAGAAATCCATAACCCGGATGAACCGCATCTATTTCATACTCTTTTACCACTTTCATAATATTATCAATATTGAGGTAGGTTTCAGCATTAGTTGTGCCAGGGAGGCGGACCCATTCATCACAATACTCGAGATGACGAGCATGCACTTCATTATCAGTCCAAATCCCTACGGCCGTATGCCCCAACTCTCCACAGGCCCGAGCAATTCGAGCTGCAATTTCCCCACGGTTTGCAATTAGAATTTTTTTACGCCGGCTCATAGTTGAATATTCCCATGTTTACGTAGTGGTTTTTCAATTTTCTTATCTTTAAGTGCTACAAAGTATTCGTAGAGGCGCTGTCGAGTTTCTTCAGGAAGAATAACCGCATCCACATAGCCCAACTCGGCCGCACGATAAGGATTATTAAATTGCTTTTCATAGTCTTCAACTAATTCTGCTTTACGCTTATCGTAAGCTTCACCTTCAAGACCTTTAAGCTCATTCCTGAAGACAATATTCACCGCACCTTCGGCACCCATAACAGCGATTTCCGAAGTCGGATAGGCCAAGTTAACATCAGCGCGAATATGCTTAGAGGCCATAACATCGTAAGCTCCACCATAGGCCTTACGAGTAATTAAGGTAATCAATGGAACTGTCGCCTCAGCGTAAGCGTAGAGCAGTTTTGAACCATGTTTAATAATTCCTCCAAACTCTTGAACGGTTCCTGGTAAAAAGCCAGGCACATCAACCAGAGTTAAAATGGGAATATCAAAAGCATCACAAAAACGAATAAAGCGTGCGGCCTTTACAGAGGCATCAATATCTAAAACTCCGGCAAGTACTTGCGGTTGATTGGCGACAACACCAATTTTTATGCCTCCAATTGAACCAAAACCAACGATAATATTTTTTGCATAGTCTTGATGAACCTCAAGAAAATGTTGATCGTCTACAATGTCAAAAATGACTTCTTTCATATCGTAGGGCTTACGTGAATTGGCAGGAATAAAATCTTTGAGTTTATTATTGTCGCGATAAACAGGGTCAGACGTGTATTTCAGTTCCTGTTTTCTAAAGTTAGAAGGAGGGATCAAACTTAGAAGTTCTCTCACTCGCTCAAAGCACTCATCTTCGTCTCTACAAGAAAACTGGGCCACACCCGATTTTTCGTTATGTGTTTTACTTCCACCCAACTCTTCTTTTGTCACCTCTTCGTGTGTAACTGTTTTAATCACATCAGGTCCAGTCACGAACATATAAGAAGTCTTTTCAATCATAAAAATAAAATCGGTAATCGCAGGCGAGTAAACGGCACCACCAGCACACGGGCCAGTGATGAGAGAAATTTGTGGAATAACTCCTGAAGCTTTAACGTTGCGATAGAAAATTTCGGCATAACCGGCCAAGGACTCCACACCCTCTTGGATACGAGCTCCCCCAGAGTCGTTAATTCCGATTATTGGAATTCTGTTTTCAAGCGCAAAGTCCATGACTTTACATATTTTCTTAGCATGGGCAGCACCAAGTGCTCCCCCCCAACATGTAAAATCTTGTGAGAAAAGAGCAACTTTTTGTTGATTGATTTCTGCAATACCAGTGACAACTCCATCGCCTAAAAACTTTTTCTTCTTATCCATTCCAAATGAAGTACATCGATGGACGACAAAGCGATCGAATTCCATAAAGGTACCGGGATCAACGAGTCTCTCAATTCGCTCACGGGCGGTATATTTTCCCTGTAGATGTTGGCGCTCAACTCTTTCTGGGCCTCCGCCCATTTCAGATTGCTCTCGCAAGCTTTTTAATAACTGGCGCTTATCTTCAATTGTTTCAGTCATAGAAAACCTCCCAAAGGCAAAATGCCTAATGCCGGAGCTTACAAAGTCTGTTTAAAAAAACAAGACCCAAAAGCTCAAAAATACGGATTCCGGGCATTGTAACGTCCGGAATCCGTAGAGGCTAACTATACTGCGTTAAAATCGACTTATTCGTTGGCGGCTTTTTTGCGCTTATCGAGATCGTATTTATCGACCTTCGAAATAAGGTTGGCGCGGGAGATTCCCAGCTCTTTTGAAAGTTTTGACTTATTAAAGTTGCAGCGCTTCAACCCTTCGCGAATCATCATGCACTCCAACTCCTCTAAAGCTTCCTTTAGAGTTCCATTGGTATTAATTCCTCTTGCAACGCTTCCAACCGGAGCTCCTCCGTGATCGAGAATTCTCTGGCTCAACAGGTCTGGAGTGATCGTTTTATCATCACCGGCCAAAACGACCAATCGCTCGACTTCATTTTCCAATTCTCGAACATTTCCAGGCCATGGATAATCTAGCATTTTTTCCATACATTTTTTTGAAAATGCCTTAGGTGGAACTCCCTGTTCTTCACAGCGCTTTTTCAAAAAGTGCTCCATTAAAAGCGCAATATCTTCTTGTCGCTCACGAAGAGGCGGTAGATTTACGTTAATTACATTAATTCGGTAATAAAGATCTTCTCTAAACTCACCATTTTTCATCATTGTTTTTAGATCTTTATTCGTCGCGGCCAAAATCCGGACATCGGCCTGTCTTGGTGAAGAAGCCCCTACTGGTAAGAAGGTCCCCTCCTGTAAAACCCTTAGAAGTTTTACCTGCATACTTAAACTTGTGTCCCCAATTTCATCCAAAAACAGAGTTCCATTATTGGCGACTTCAAATAGTCCTTTCTTATCTTTTACGGCGCCCGTAAAGGCCCCTTTTACGTGTCCAAATAGTTCCGAATCCAAAAGGTTATCATTAAAGGCCGAACAGTTTACGGCCAAGAATTGTGCATCCTTACGAGGCGAATTGAAGTGAATTGCCTTGGCCACCAATTCTTTACCCGTTCCGTTTTCACCTTGAATCATCACACTCGACTCGGAGCTTGAGATTTTTTCAAGTAGTGAATAAATCTTTTGCATGGCCTTCGATTTTCCAATCATCATGTGGTAACGATATTTATCGCCAAGTTCACTATTGAGCTCGTGAATCCGCTCTTCTCTTTTAGAAATCTCAGAATGAAAGGTTTCAATTTCATCTGATACAAGATCTACAAGCTCTGTGAGGTACTCAAGGCTTTCTGTATTTAATTTTTTAACTGACTCAATCGCGGCCTTAGCATCACCCTCGGTTGCTCCATGGTCATTGATAAGTGCCTGCTCGAGCTCTTTTATTTCAGCGTCTGTAGTGTCGTGGGAAACGAAAGGATAGGCATAAACAGTTCCAAAAACTTCACCATCGACTTCAATTTTTGCAGCAATTCCATGAATATGTGGATACGATGTTGAAAACAAATGAGTCATCTCTTCTTTTGAATTCAATTCCTGAGATGCCTTCTCTATGTCCTGAGTAAGAAGGTTATAGCCATGCGGTAGCCCCATTTGAACCTTAAGAAAGTGATTATTAAATTTATAATCTTTCTCTAGCTGACCACTTTGAATTTTGTCATGATTATCAGTGAAGATTTGCTCAACACTAAACCAGCGATTGAGAATCTGTTCGAGTTTTACAATCACATGCAGCTTACTAATTTCATCCCATTTAATCATTTTACTACCCCTAAACTGAAACAACCTTGTCCATTTTTATGACAATCTAAGACCAGTTAAACCTATATAAGTTTGGTCACCGGTCTATTGTGCTGTCTAACTTTTCGGCAGTTCTCGGGATAAGCTTTAATATTTGAATAGAGATTTGAATAAAATAAAAACAGTTAGATCTGCCAGGTATTTAGGCCCTCAATAATTATTGATGGGCCTCAACTTCCTCACCACGACCGCGTATCGAGTTCTCAATAAGTCGGTTAACTCTGTCAAAATAGGTTGGTCTGGTCCACTCTTGCGGCCCAATAAACTTATTTAAGTGATCGCGGTTGGCCGCAAAAAGATATGTTTCAGGAACTCTTACAGACCCAAAGCGATCGAGTACATTTTCCGACTCTTCCATCGCAACCGTAACATTTTCAGGCAAATCATACCTTTGCATAGCGCGCATTAGCTCTCTTTCTTCATCATTCACGGCCAACAAAAGAAAGCGCACACCCAGAGGTTCCATCCGGTTAGCAAATTCAATTAATTTTGGAAGACCATCCATACAAACACCACACCAGGTTCCCCAAAGGTGAACCATGGCCGCGCGATCGCCTTGCTGAATAAGCGTATTGTCGGTAATAAGCTCGTTCGTTTCCAAGGCACGTGCGGTAAACTGCGGCAGAGTTTGTAAAATAAGATCTCTAGCAGTTTGTAAGTGGGTATATTTATTGCGCTCATAAAGGCCATAACCTAGGGTCACAACTACAATCGCAAGAATCGTAAACATTTTCGAATGAAAGCTCATTATATTCTCCGAAAGCTAAAATGCTTTATCTATGTATGCGCAAGATACTAAAAAACCTTCTCGATGAGAAGGTTTTTTAGGTTAGGTAAATGTCAATTTTAAAACGTAAAGAACTAGTCAACGAGAGCGATATAGCTCATTTTCGCATTGTCGCCCATTCTGCCATCAGCAAGCTTCATAATTCTTGTATAACCACCATTTCTTTCTTTGAACTTTGGGGCCACATCAGTAAAAAGCTTGGCAACAGCAGTTTTATTATTAAGCTTTGAAAAAGCTTCTCTTCTATTGGCAACTGTATCTTCTTTCGCAAGTGTAATCAGCTTCTCAACGAATGGCTGAACGGCCTTACACTTAGTATGTGTTGTTTTTACTTGACCGTGATCAATAACTTCTATCGCCAAGTTCTTCATCAAAGCCTTTCTATGTGCCGGGTTTGTCCCAACATTGTATTTCTTCATCCCATGTCTCATAATCCACTCCTACATCAACAACCGCTTTAGATTTTATAACTGCTCTTGATCTTGCTTTTCTTTAATTTCTTTCATAATGGAGTCAACTTTCATTCCAAGTCCAAGCCCCATTTGAGTCAAGATCTCTTTAATTTCATTAAGTGATTTACGGCCAAAATTCTTGGTACGCAACATCTCACCTTCAGTCTTTGAAACTAATTCATAGATATATTTAATATTCGCATTCTGAAGACAGTTTGCTGAACGAACTGATAGTTCAAGCTCAGATACTGGCTTAAGAAGCGCATTGTTCGCATTTGACTGAGTCTGCTGTGGCTTCTGCTCAATTCGAGCGATCTCTTCCTCATCCTCAAAGCTAAGGAAAACAGCTAGCTGATCTCTAAGAATCTTTGCAGAGTATGCAACCGCTTCTTGAGGATCTACACCCGAGTTCGTCCAAACTTCAAGAGTCAATTTATCGTAGTCTGTTCTCTTACCAACTCGCGAGTTTGTTACAGTGTAATTAACACGAGCAACTGGAGAGAAAAGAGTATCAAGATAAATCCACCCAACAGGTAGCTCATACATTTCTTGGTTATCTTGTGCTGTAACATATCCCTTACCACGACCAATCTTCAGTTCCATTTTGATTGATCCACCAGAAGAAATATTAGCGATAACATGATGAGGGTTAAGAACCTTTACATCATTTGCTTCTGCGATATCTCCGGCCGTTACAGGACCTTCTCCACTCTTTTCAAGCGTAAGAACTACTTCTTCTTTAGAGCTGAGCTTAAAGTGAATTTCTTTCAAGTTAAGGATAATTTCTGAAACTTCTTCCTTAACATTATTAATTGTATCAAACTCGTGATCAACGCCTTCAATTCTAATGGCGACAATACCTGCACCCTGAAGTGAAGAAAGGAGAACTCTTCTCAATGAATTACCAAGAGTTTGTCCGTATCCCCTCTCGAGAGGTTTAGCCACAAATTTACCATAGCTAGATTTTAGTGTATCGCTGTCTACCTCGAGTGCGACAGGACGAATCATGCTTGTCCAGTTCTTAGCTGTAAAATTATCCATTGGACCTTTCTCCTTAAACTTAACCTAAATTATACTCTTCTTCTTTTCGGTGCTCGACATCCATTATGAGGAATTGGACTTCGATCTGCAACAGAAGTAATTCGCAAACCAGCTCCAACGAGTGCACGAATCGCGTTTTCGCGTCCAGCACCTGGGCCTTTAACCATAACTTCAACAGATCCCATTCCATGCTCAACAGCCTTCTTTGCAGCTTCGGCAGATGCCATCTGAGCAGCAAATGGAGTCGATTTCTTAGATCCTCTAAATCCTAATTGTCCAGCACTGGCCCAAGAAACGGCTTTTCCGTTTGGATCAGTGAAAGTAACAATTGTGTTATTAAAAGATGCCTGAATGTGGCAAATCCCATGAGGAATATTCTTTTTAACTTTTTTCTTTGTCGCAACTTTTTTAACCATAACTCAACTCACTTTAATTAGCAGTTACCTACTTCAATGACTTAACAGACTTCTTACCAGCAATAGCAACGGCCTTACCTTTTCTCGTACGAGCATTGGTATGCGTTCTTTGCCCTCTAACAGGTAAACCTTTTCTATGTCTAATTCCTCTATAACAACCCAAGTCTTTTAATCGCTTAATATTAAGTCCAACCTCTCTACGAAGGTCACCCTCAACAGTATATTCAGTCTCAAGGATCTGCCTAACTTGTTGAGCTTGCTCTTCAGTAAGATCATTTGAATTACTATTTAGGTCAATGCCTGCTTTACCCAAAACCTCATGGGCAAGCGTTGGTCCTACTCCATAAAGTGACTGGATTGCAATATACATCACTTTATTACGGGGAATATCAACTCCAAGAATCCGCGCCATAACTTACTCCTCGCTCTAGCCTTGTCTCTGCTTATGTCTAGGGTTTGTTTTACAAACAATCCTTAAAACACCTTTTCTTTTAACAACTTTACAATCTTTACAAATCTTTTTTACTGATGCTCGTACTTTCATAACTCATCCTCTCAATCAACGTATCTAACCACTCAACAATGAGCTCTAAACCTATCTTCCCTTACTTCTATACACAATTCTTCCTTTCTCAAGGTCGTACTTGCTGATTTCAACAAGAACCTTATCTCCTGGAAGAATTTTAATAAAGTGCATTCTCATTTTTCCACTAATGTGGGCAATGATCGAGTGGCCATTTGGCAACTTCACTTTAAACTTCGTATTTGGTAGAAGTTCCGTTACTTCGCCTTCTACCTCAATAGTTTCTTTTTCGGCCATAAAAATTTCATCCAATCATATAAATTTTTGCATATATATATGAAACGCTGCTGTAATGCAAGTGGGCGATTCATCTATTTACGCACTAATTACTTCTTTCAGGCTTTTTGTCACTTCGTCACTCGGACGAGATGCATCAAGTCTAACCAATTGTCCTTGAGACTCATAAAAATCGAGAACTGGGCCAATTGTATCGCGAAAAACATTCATTCTATTTCTAACAGTTTCTTCGTTATCGTCTTTCCGATGGACTAGATCCTCACCTGAGACATCACACTTCCCTTCAATTTTTGGTGGACGCGTCAACAAGTTATAAATCTCACCACTTTTAGGAGCAACCCTTCGATTTGTAATTCTCTCAATTAAATGCTCGAGATCCATATCAAAATAAATCGCTTTAGTTGCAGCGCCTTTGAGAACATGTTCTTCTAGAAGCTTAGCTTGCTCACCATTTCGTGGAAAACCATCAAATATATAAACCTTGTTTTCGAGGTCACAATTTGCTTTAAGTAACTCAAGTACTGTCATATCATCGACAAGGTTTCCTGCGTCGATAATTCCTTGCACCTTTTGTCCGAGCTCCGTACCCTTGGCAATCTCTGACCTCAATAGGTCGCCAGTAGATAGGTGATTATAACCAAACTCTTTTACCAAGTGGCTTGCCTGAGTGCCTTTACCCGAACCAGGTGCCCCAAGTAATACAATTTGCTCTCTGGCCATGCCTAAAACCTTCTATTTTGTCCGTTATACTTGCCTTTTACTTTGTAAGCTGACTCCAACTTATCAGAGTAGAGGAAAGACTGGACATTCATCATCACTCGAATTGAAACACTTACCAAAATAAGAAGTGCTGTACCTCCGAACATCGTATGCGTGCCAGCTACGATATCTGGAACCACACAAACTGTTACGAGAAAGATTGAACCAAAAAACGTAAGTCTGTTCAAAACATAGTCTAAAAATTCTTTTGTTTTAACACCAGGTCTTACACCAGGAATAAAGGCATTGTTTTTTTGTAGCATTTCCGCAATTCGCTTAGTCTTAAACTGAATTGGAGCGTAAAAATACGTCATATAAACAATGAGAAATGCAAACAAGATGGTGAATAGTAGCTGACCAGGGAATAGAGACTGCATCACCATATCAAAGAATGGGCGATAATCACTACCCTCTCCAATAAAGCCTCCAAATGTAATTGGAGCGGCCAAAAGAGAAGAAGCAAGAATTGGAGGCATAACCCCACCAGTATCTACTCGAACTGGTAACGTTTGTGTTCCACCATACATTCTATTGTTAACAACTTTTTTCGCATACTGAACTGGCACCGCACGATACGATCTTTCAATAAATGAAACCACATAGAAGGCCACAATAATGACAGCAACCATTAAAAGAATACTAAAACCTGAGATTTCACCCGACCGATAAAGCGTAAAGCGCTGAAGCAGCTCACCTGGAAGCTCAACCGCGATACCGGCAAAGATAATCAAAGAAACACCATTTTCTAATCCGTACTCAGTAATTCTCTCTCCAAGCCATAACAAAAACATTGTTCCTGCAGCGAGCGTAATGGTCGCAGTTAATCTAAATACCATTCCTGTATCAGGGATAATTGGAACTCCACCTGGACTTCTTAAGCCTTCGAACATTGTGGCCATCACATAACCCTGAATCAGACAGAGAACGACTGTCGCATAGCGGGTCATTTTTTGGATTTTTTTATGGCCATCGGCTTCCTCTTGGAGCTCGGCGATCTGAGGGATAACCACACCGAGAAGAGAGAAGATAAACGAAGTTGTAATATAAGGCATAACCCCTAGGCCTAAAATCGAAAATCTCTTAAAAGCACCACCACTAAAAGTGTTAAAAAGGTCAAAAAGACCTCCTTCACTGGCGGCAAAATAGGCCGCTAGCGCATCTGGGTTCACACCTGGGACCGGAATTTGAGCCGCTACACGGTAAACACAAAGTAATAAAAAAGTAAAAAGTACTCTCTTCTTAAGCTCTTCGAGCTTTCCTTGAGCGGTTGCCATCCTCAAATATCCTCAACTTTTATATATTTTTATCGGCTTTCGATCTTGCCGCCGGCCTTTTCAACCATTTCTGCAGCAGATTTTGAAAACTTCTCAATATTGACAAACGTCAAAGCCTTTTTCAACTCACCATTGCCTAAAATTTTAATAGGACGGTGCTTTTCTTGGCCACTTAAAAGTCTATTTTCAATCAAAGTTTGTCTAGAAACTTCGCCTGATTCGAACTTCGCTTCAATTTGTCCAATATTAACAGTTGCATACTCCTTTTTAAATGGAGCATTTTTAAAACCTTTCTTAGGTAGCCTCATATAAAGTGGCATGGCCCCACCAATAAAACCAGTTCTAACACCACCGCCAGAACGAGCTTTTTGACCTTTATGCCCTTTACCTGCTTGAGTACCTTGACCAGAAGCCTGACCTCTACCAAGTCTCTTTGTATTTCTGTGCGCACCTTTTGGGCTTTGCAAATTATTTAGCTTTAACATTTTAACCTCTCTCAACTTGCCTTACGCAACAATTCCTATTCTTGAATTTCCAGCAGGTGGATAACTTTTTTAATCATTCCACGAACAGCTGGCGTGTTTTCTAGTTCGCGCTGACTTCCGATCTTTCTTAGACCGAGTCCGCGAACATTTGCCTTTTGCTTCTCTGTACAACCGTTAGTACTCTTCTTTAACTTAACGGTGATTGTTTTACTGGCCATAACTACCTCTTAGCTTAACTACAACTAACCAATTATCTTGTTCTTAGATTCTTTGGATCTTTTCCACGAACTCTTGCAATCTGCTCAACAGATCTCAACTGCTTAAGTGCGTCGAAAGTTGCTTTAACAATATTGTGTGGGTTATTTCCACGAACAGATTTTGTCAAAACATCTCTAATCCCGGCCAGCTCCAAAATCGAGCGACATGCACCAGCGGCCTTAACACCAGTACCATCTGCAGCAGGAATAAATCGAATATCACCTGCATCAAAGTGACCTTGCACCATATGTGGAATTGTTCCATTATCAAGTGGAACATTAATCATATTTTTATGTGCTGCTTGCGTAGCTTTTCTAATCGCTTCAGGAACCTCTTTAGCTTTACCAAGCCCGTAGCCAACTCTTCCTTTCTTATCACCTACAATCATAAGTGCAGAGAAAGAAAACCTACGTCCACCCTTAACAACTTTCGCCACACGATTAACAGCAACAACTCTCTCTTCCATTTCGGGATCAACACCTGCGGCCGGAGCTTTTTTAGCTCTAGCAGGAGCTTTCTTACGAGGAGCTCTTTTTTCTTTTTTATCTTCTACTGCAGCGCCTGCCGCTTCTACAGCTGCACCTTCAGTTTTAACTTCTTCTGCTTTTACATTTTCTTCGCTCATAGCTTTCCTCTACAGATTAGACCTGAATACCATTTTCACGTACAGATTCAACCAACGCCTTAACAACACCTGTATAGCGATATCCAGCTCGATCAAAAACTGCTGCACTAATATTTTTACTCTTTAGTTGCTCAGCTAACTTTGCACCAACAACTTTAGCTCCCTCAACATTATTTGAGCTCGCTACAGCATTTTTTCCATAAGTCTGAACACTAAAAAGCGTTGTTCCACTTGCATCGTCGATTACTTGTGCTGTTAAATGCTTATTTGATCTAACGGCACAAATTCTTGGTCGCTCAGAAGTTCCAACAACTTTTTTTCTAATACTTAGTCTTCTTCGAAGTCTTCTCTTAGCAGAAGCTCCACTCACTTTTCCAACGGGTTTTCTCATCATAATACATCTCCTTGCCCTAAGCTCAGGCAGCCCGACTGCCAGCTATCCTTAGGCTCACTTCAACTTTTTACTTCGCGCCAGTCTTACCAGCTTTTCTAATAATTGTCTCGTCAGTATATTTAACCCCTTTACCTTTATAAGGCTCAGGTGGTCTAAATGAGCGAACTTTTGCAGCAACAAAACCAACAAGCTCCTTACTGCTTCCAGAAATTTCAATAACGTTCTTTTGAACTTTCGCTGAAATTCCCTCTGGTAATTCATAAGAGATTGGATGAGAATAACCTAAACTCAACTCTAAATTATTTCCGCTCACAGAAGCTCTATAACCAACACCATTAAACTCTAATGACTTTGTGAAACCATCAGTTACACCATGAATCATATTGCTAATAAGTGTTCTAGTTGTTCCCCACATTGCTCGAGCTTTTTGAGACTCATCAACTGGAGTTACAAATACTTCTTTATCTTTTAATTCAATTTTTACATTGTCTGTAAAGGCCTGTTGAAGCTCACCCTTAGGGCCTTTAACGGCGACTTGTACACCATCAACTTTCACTTCAACTTTTTCTGGAACCGCTACAGGTAATTTTCCAATTCTTGACATAATTCACGCCCTTGCTACTTGAGTCTTTGCCTTACCATACTTTACAAAGAACTTCTCCACCAACTTTTTGCCTCTTAGCTTCTCTGTCCGAAATTACGCCGTTTGACGTAGATAAGATAGAGATACCAAGGCCAGAAAGAACTCTTGGAGCTTCTTTATAACCACGATATTGTCTCAAACCAGGTCTTGAAGATCTTTCAATTCCTTGAATTGAGTTCTCCTCATTAAAAACGACCTTAATCTTAATATCATTTTGTGCTTTTGCTACAATCTTAAAAGAGCGAATATAACCTTCGTCTTTTAGAACCTTGCAGATACCAGCTTTGATTTTACTAGCAGGAAAATCAACCCTGTCGTGCCCGGCCTTTTGTGCATTTCTAATTCTTGTCAACATATCTGCAATCGGATCTGTCATCATAGGACTAACCTCACTCCACTCTTACCAACTTGATTTTGTCACACCGGGAATCATCCCACGAAGGGCCAATTCACGAAACTGTATACGGGATAATTTAAATCTTCTCAAATAAGCTCTTGGTCTGCCCGTAAGCTCACATCTATTTCTCACCCGAATTGGGCTTGAATTTCGAGGTAACTTTTGCATTTTCCGCATAGCATCTCCTTTTTCCTCAGGAGAAGCATTTGGATCAACCAAAACCTTCTTTAACTCTTTTCTACGCTCACCGTATTTTTCGGCAAGCTTCTTTCTTCTTTCGTTTGATACTATTTTTGCCAACCTAGCCATACTAACTACTCCACTTATCCTTTGAAAGGCATTCCAAGTTGAGATAAAAGCTCTCTACCTTCATCATTGTTCTTTGCTGTTGTAACAATAGAGATACCAACACCTCTAACTTTATCAATTTTATCGTATTCAACTTCAGGGAAAATAATCTGCTCTTTTACACCAAGCGTATAATTTCCACGTCCATCAAATGCCTTGCTTGAAATACCTCTAAAATCTCTAACTCTAGGAAGAGAAACGTGAATTAATCTCTCAAGAAATTCATACATTCTATCTCCACGAAGAGTTACAGCAGCACCCATTGGCATATCTTCACGAACTTTAAAAGCTGCGTTTGATTTTTTAGCTCGCGTAACAACTGGCTTTTGCCCTGTAATAACAGCGAGATCCTCAACAATCTGATCAACACATTTTGCATTTGAAACAGTATCTTTTGTCGTGCAGTTAACGATAACCTTCTCAAGCTTTGGAATTTGGTGAACGTTTTTGTATCCAAATTTCTCTTTGAGGGCCGGTACTACTTTTTCTTTATAATGACTTTTTAGCATGTTCATAAATTCTTCCTCAAATCAGTTAGTCGATGACTGAACCACAAGCTGTGGCAACACGAACCTTCTTACCGTCTTTAACTTCAATTCTAATTCTTGTTGCCTTCTTAGTTTCTGGACTAACCACGGCAACATTACTAATGTGAAGAGGAGCTTCAATATCAATAATCCCACCCTCTGGGTTTTCTTGACTGGCCTTAATAGTTTTCTTGACCATATTTACGCCTGACACGAGTACTGTGTCCTTCTTCCAATTAATTTTTTGAACTGTTCCCGTGCGCCCTTTGCTTTTTCCGGCCAACACTACAACTTCATCATTCACTTTCAACTTTTGCATAATTATCACCCTTAAAATTCATCCAAATCCTAAAGAAGGACTAAAGCACCTCTGGAGCAAGAGAACAAATCTTAGTGAAGTTTCTTCCTCTCAACTCTCTTGCAACTGGTCCAAAAATACGTGTCCCAATTGGCTCATTTTGATTATTGAGAAGAACAACACTATTCTTATCAAACCTGATGTATGAACCATCAGCTCTTCTATAAGGATACTTTTGTCTTACAACAACGGCCTTTCTCACATCACCTTTTTTAATCTTCCCACCGGGGATAGCTTGACGGACTGAAACAACGATAATATCGCCAATCCCAGCACTCATTCGCTTCGATCCTCCAAGAACTTTTACACACTGAACCAGCTTAGCTCCTGAATTATCCGCTACATCAAACCTTGTCTGCATCTGAATCATGGTTCACTCCAACCGCAAATATAGTCACTACACCTGTGGTGCAGGCTGTTTAACATCAATTAGTTCCCACTTCTTTAATGAAGAGTAAGGTTTTGACTCAATAATTTGTACAAAGTCCCCAACCTTGGCCACATTAGAAGCATCATGAACGTGGTATTTCTTATTCTTATAAACGAATTTGTTATAGCGCTGATCTTTAAAACGACGCTGTACAGTTACAACGATCGTTTGATCATTCTTATCACTAACAACAACTCCCTCTAACTTTCTTTTAAATTTTGTTTGCTCACTCATCTCGATCACCTTTTCGCATTTTTCGCTGTTAACAAGCGTGCAATATTCTTTTTTGCCAACTTTATCTGATGAGGCTTTTCAATTCCTGCAGCAGCTTTTTGCATACGGATATCGAATAGATTCTTGCGCAGCTCTTCAACTTTTGCGTCGATACCATTGGCATCCAACTTTTCTACATCTTTCATCTCTAGCTTTTTCATGGCCGTTTACCCTATTCTTCTCTTTTAATAATTCGCGTTTTCACAGGCAACTTATACATTGCAAGCTTTAGTGCTTCTTTTGTTAACTCTTCGCCAACACCTGCAATTTCAAACATAACTCTTCCAGGCTTAACAACAGCAACCCAACTCTCTGGAGAACCTTTACCTTTCCCCATTCGAACCTCAGCAGGCTTCTTAGTCAGAGATTTATCAGGGAAGATTTTAATCCAAACATTCCCACCTCTTTTAATTTTACGGGTCATCGCAATACGAGCAGCTTCAATTTGCCGGTTCGTTATATACCCACAACTTGTCGCCTGTATAGCATATTCACCAAACGTGATAGTATTTCCACGGTTGGCCTTGCCCTTCATTCGACCTTTCTGCTGTTTTCTATATTTAACTCTTTTTGGACTAAGCATTTTAAACCTCTTTCTCGTGGTAGACTTTTCGCAAAATCAACTACTTATAAATCTCACCCTTATAGACCCAAACCTTAACTCCAATAACTCCATATTGAGTATGAGCTTCGGCAGTGTCGTAATCAATATCAGCTCTTAATGTATGAAGAGGAACCTTTCTCTCAGAGTAGCCTTCAGCTCTCGCCATTTCAGCTCCACCAAGTCTACCAGCAGTACGGATTCTAATCCCTTTAACTCCAGCTCTAAAAGCAGACTGCATAACTTTTTTCATCGCTCTTCTAAAAGCAACACGCTTTTCCAGCTGTTGAGCAATGTTTTCAGCAATTAGCTTAGCTTCTGCATCTGGTCTTTTAACCTCAGCAATATTAAAAACAAGAGTACCTGATGTAAGCTTTTTGAGCTCATCACGAATTTTTTCAATTCCTGTACCTTTTTTACCAATAGCTACTCCAGGCTTCGCTGTGTAAACAGTTACTTTTACCTGATCAGAAGTACGCTCAATTTCCGTTTTTGCAACAGCTGCATTCTTCATGTTCTTTTCAACATACTTGCGAATAGCAAGATCTTCATGAAGTTGCTCTGCATAGCGGTCTTTGCTATACCACTTTGAGTGCCAGTCTTTAATATAACCAAGTCGAAATCCGTAAGGGTGTACTTTTTGTCCCATAATTATCCTACTCTTCCTTCAATTCAACAGTAATGTGACTTGTTCTTTTGTTAATTCTAAAAGCACGACCCTGAGCTCTTGGTTGAATTCTCTTCAACGTTGGACCCTCATCGGCCTTAATTGTGCCAACTACTAAGTTATCCATATCATACTTTTCCGAGTCTGCAGCAATAGCTAATCCACTATTAATGAGCTTCGTTAAGACGATAGCAATTTCTTTCTTTTCACAGAAGCGAAGTGTTTTCAAAGCTTCTGATGCTTTTTGACCGCGAACTAAGTCGCAAACTTGCCTTACTTTACGAGGTGCGATCCCTACTCTGCGATTTTTTACTGTAATGGCCATGATGAGCCTCTCCTTCAACAATTAACTATAACTACTTCTATTTCTTCGACTTCTTATCAGCGCCGTGGCCATAATAAGTACGAGTCAATGCGAACTCGCCTAACTTATGCCCGATCATATTGTCTGTAACATAAACAGGAATAAATTTTTTCCCATTATGAACAGCAAACGTTAACCCAACAAACTCAGGTACGATCGTCGATTTTCTAGACCAAGTCTTGATAACCTTAGTTGCCTTCTTCGGATCATCCTGAGCATCTAGGGCCTTATCAATCAAGTGTGCATCAACATAAGGGCCTTTTTTAAGTGAACGGGCCATATCTATCTCCTAACTAACTTTCTTATTTAGTCTTTCTTCTACGTACGATGAATTTATCAGTACGCTTGTTGCTTCTTGTTTTATAACCTTTCGTTGGCTGTCCCCAAGGTGTCACAGGATGACGACCACCCGATGTACGACCCTCACCACCACCATGTGGGTGATCAACTGGGTTCATGGCCACACCACGAACTTTTGGTCTATGACCAAGCTTTCTTTTTCGTCCGGCCTTACCAAGCATTTGCTTTTCGTGATCAATATTTCCAACCTGTCCAATTGTTGCAGAACACTCAAGCTTAACTTTTCTTAATTCTCCAGATGGCATTCTTAAAAGGGCTGAATCCCCTTCTTTAGCCATAAGTTGAACATAAGCCCCCGCTGATCTGGCCATTTGTCCACCAGCTCCAGGATATAGCTCAACATTATGAATAAGAGTACCTACTGGAATATCCTTTAATTTTTTTGCGTTACCAACTTTGATATCAGCTTCAGCTGATGCCACAACCTGGTCACCCACATTCAATCCAACTGGTGCAAGAATATATCTTTTCTCACCATCAGCGTAAGCTAAAAGTGCGATATTACACGTTCTGTTTGGATCATATGAAATAGCCTTTACAGTTGCAGGAACTTCAAGTTTATTTCTTTTAAAATCAATAATTCTGTATTTTCTCTTAACACCACCACCACGTCTTCTTACTGTAATTCGACCATGATTATTTCTACCATCGATTGTCGATTTACTTCTTGTGAGTGACTTAAGGGGCTTTACACCTTTAGTAAGACCTTCACTGTCCAAAATCTGAGTGTTTCTCAGAGATGGTGTTGTTGGTTTAAATCTTTTTATGCCCATAACTTCCTCTTCAATTCAGCTAGTTCTACTTCAGATTAAATACCCTTAAAAAACTCAATCTTCTGTCCTTCGGCCAAATTCACATATGCCTTCTTGACTTTGCTAGACTTGGAGATACCTTTTCCAACTCTCTTAAGTTTTCCAGGAGTAATATTTGTTCTCACCTTAACAACTTTTACATTGTAGAACTTCTCAATTGCTCTTTTGATCTGATTCTTATTAGCTTTAGGGTCAACCTTAAAGCCATAACTATCATTCTTTTCAGCAGCGTGAGAAGATTTCTCTGTAATAAGTGGCGACTTAATCACGTTTTCTAAATGCATAACTACACCAACCTACCTAATAACGATTCCAAAGCATCTTTTTCAATCACAAGATTTTCGAACTTTAATGCTTCATATACACTGAACCCTTCAACCGGGAGGGCCTTACCATTTCGAATATTTCTCGTTGCTCGTAGAGCGAGAGAATTTCGATCATTAGTTACAACAAGTGCTGGTAAAAGACCTTTTCCCTCGAGAAGAGAATGCATCTCTTTCGTTTTACCAGTTGACTCTAACTTATCAACAACTGTTAGTTTGCCTGCCTGAAGCTTGTCTGCAATTACAGATTGAATAGCTTTTTTCATTACTCTTTTATTAACTTTCTGAGAGTAATCTCTTGGCTTTGGTCCAAAAGTTGTTCCACCACCAACAAGTAGAGGCGATCGGTTAGAACCTTGACGAGCTCTACCTGTTCCCTTCTGCTTGAATGGCTTCTTTCCACCACCGCGAACTTCTGAGCGGCCTTTTGTACAAGCATTCCCTTGACGTCTTCCAGCAAGAGTCGCCTTAACGACTTGGTGTACAACTGGAACATTAATATCTTCAGGAGTTAAGCTTACACTCGTATCAAGCTTTCCTGAGTTTTCAAATTTACTGTTTAATACTGTTATATCCGCCATCTCTATCTACCCCTTACTGCTTTTTTGTCGCTCTTGAGATGCGCACAAATCCATTTTTAGCACCAGGAACAGAACCTTTAATGAGCATATAACCTTTATCCTCATTAACCTCAACAACTTGAAGGTTTTGAACTGTTACTTTTTCGTTACCCATTCTTCCTGGCATTTTCTTTTGCTTAAATACTCGCCCTGGATAAGCACTCATACCAATAGAACCTGGACCTCTATGGAATTTTGAACCGTGAGAGGCAGGACCTCCAGCAAATCCAAAACGCTTAATCACACCTTGAGTTCCTTTACCTTTTGAAGTACCAGTGATGTCAACATATGTTGATGGAGCAAAAGCATCTAGGGAAACAGCCTTCCCTAAATTTTCTTCACTCACGCCATCAGTTTTTACTTCAGCGAACTTTGTTAAGTGTTTTTCAACGTTTGCTTTCTTAAGATGACCCTTCTGAGGGTTGCGAACAAGCTTCTCCCTCTTTTCACCGAAAGCAATTTGATATGCTTCGTAACCGTCTTTATCAGCGGTTCTCACTTGTGAAACAAAGTTAGGGATCAACTGAATCACAGAAACAGGAACTTGATTACCTGACTCATCATATATTTGAGTCATCCCTGCTTTCTGTCCATAAAATGAATTAAGTTGAACAGCTTGGTTGGTTGGTTGTGAATTATCTGCGCCAGAGCTCTCAGATGACTGGGCCTCTGCGGCTTTCGTTTCTTCAGTCATTCGTCCTCCACAGCATCACCCAATACTTGGGATGCATGCATGGTTTATATTAGCGTGACATTTTGGCCACGCGCCATTTTGTATTTGTCTTCTTTACTAGTACTTAATCTCTACGTCAACACCTGATGAAAGATCTAACTTCATTAGGCTGTCGATTGTCTGTTGAGTTGGGTCAACAATATCAATCAATCGCTTATGCGTTCTCATTTCAAATTGCTCACGAGATGTTTTATCTTTGTGAGGAGAACGAATTACAGTGAATTTATTTGTTTCAGTAGGAAGAGGGATTGGGCCAGCTACGCGTGCACCAGTTTCTTTTGCCGTCTGAACAATTTCATTTACCGAATTATCGAGTAACTTGTGATCATACGCTCTCAATTTAATTCTCAATCTCGTCGCTTTCATAACTCAACAGTTCCTTTTCTCTACTTCCGCTACAGCTTTGCGGCAAATCTGACTGCGCTTTTCATGCGCCCTCTTATTTGATTGAATCAGGTTTTTAGTTTTTATTGGGCCTCTTGTCAACAATTCATTTGTTTTTTTTCACTTTTTCTTTCAAAAAAATGGGAGGAGGTAAATTTTCCTCCCCCCCTCACGCGAATAAATTACTGATTATTCAACGATCTCAGAAACAGTACCCGCACCAATCGTACGTCCACCTTCTCTAATCGCAAACTTCAGACCTTTTTCCATCGCAATCGGAGTAATCAACTCAACCTTAAAAGTCGTGTTATCTCCTGGCATAATCATCTCCACTCCCTCTGGAAGCTCGATTGATCCCGTCACGTCTGTCGTTCTGAAGTAAAACTGTGGTCTATAACCCTTAAAAATTGGAGTGTGACGTCCACCCTCATCCTTAGAAAGAATATAAACTTCACAATTAAATTTCTTATGTGGCTTCACCGAACCTGGCTTACAAAGAACCTGTCCACGCTCCACGTCCTCTCTCTTCGTCCCACGAAGTAAAAGACCTACGTTGTCCCCTGCTTGACCTTGGTCCAAAAGCTTTCTGAACATCTCAACACCTGTTACCGTTGTCTTCGATGTATCTCTAATTCCAACTACTTCCACTTCCTCGTTAACCTTGATAATTCCACGCTCAATACGCCCTGTTACCACGGTTCCACGACCTGAAATTGAAAATACATCCTCAATTGGCATCAAGAATTCTTTATCTACATCTCTCTCTGGAGTTGGAATATACTCATCCACTCTCTCCATCAATTCTGCAATTCTATCCGCTCCAATATTCGCATCTCTCTTCTCTACCGCTGCAAGTGCTGATCCCGCTACTATCGGAATATCATCCCCAGGGAAATCATAAGAAGATAAAAGCTCTCTAATTTCCATTTCTACTAGCTCTAAAAGCTCCTCATCATCAACCTGGTCCACTTTATTCAAGAAAACCACGATCGCTGGTACTCCTACCTGACGAGCTAAAAGAATGTGCTCTCTCGTCTGTGGCATTGGGCCATCCGCCGCGCTCACAACCAAGATCGCTCCGTCCATCTGAGCTGCACCTGTAATCATGTTCTTTACATAGTCAGCGTGACCTGGACAGTCTACGTGAGCATAGTGACGGTTGGCCGTCTCGTACTCTACGTGGGCCGAGTTAATTGTAATCCCTCTCGCCTTCTCTTCTGGAGCTGAGTCAATCTCTGCATAACCCTTCGCTGCTCCTCCAAACTTATCCGCCATTGTCATTGTAATCGCCGCCGTCAACGTCGTCTTACCGTGGTCTACGTGACCAATTGTTCCCACGTTTACGTGTGGCTTACTTCTTTGAAACGTTTCCTTTCCCATGAT